>RFJM01000515.1 GCA_003694905.1 Caldilineae bacterium | reverse complement strand
TCCCAGGGCCTCCCGAAAGCGCTCCAGCTCGATCCCAAAGTCCCGTTCGGAAAGCTCCCAGAGCGGGCGGTGGGTGTAGGTATGACAGGCGATTTCGTGACCTTCGCGGGCGATGCGCCGGATCAGGGCCGGATACTGTTCGATGATCTCGCCCACAATGAAGAAGGTGGCCCTGATCTCCCGTTCGGCCAGCAGGTCCAGCAGCGGTAGAGTGGCGGGCAGGACGCGGTCGTCTGCTTGGCCGCGATCTACATGCCGGCGCAGGAGTTCCGCGTGCCAGTAGGATTCCAGGTCGATGGAAAGCGCGGCTTGCATGGAAGTGGGTGGGATAGGGTGTCGGGGGCCGGTAGGCGAGGATCGCGTGACGGCTGCACTCAACTTTCTGATATCGTGCCTTCGAGTGCTGGATCGACACGAAGGCGAACGGTTCCGGCGTGAGTACGGTAGCGGAAGTAGACGATGGTCATGGACAACAACATCTTGGCAATATAATAAAGCGCTTTCAGGCTGTTCCCGTGCATGGACTTTCCGGAAAGGCGGCTGTGCATGGTCACCGGGACTTCCCGAATACGAAAGCCGGCATAGTGGAGCATGAGGATAGTGTCGGCGTCGGGATAATCGCTGGGGTAATTCTCCTCGGCAAAGAAAGCCATCACTTCACCCGTCATGGCCTGGAAGCCCGACGTGGCGTCGGTGATGGTCTGGCCTGTGAGGAGACTGGCCAGAAACGCGAAGAGACGCATGCCCAGTCGGCGCACCGGGGAGGCGTGATAGGTCATGGAACCGGTGAAGCGAGAGCCAAGGGCCAGGTCGGCGCTGCCTGCCAGTACCGGTGCCAGAAGGTCGGGGACCGAAGCGGGATCGTGCTGGCCGTCGGCATCCATCATGATGCCATAGTCGTAGCCACGCTGGGCGGCATAGCGGAATCCGGTCTGGACCGCACCCCCGTAGCCGAGATTGTTTGGCAAGCGCAGGATTTTGGCCCCCAGCCGGCGGGCAACGGTGGCGGTGGCATCCTGCGAGTGATCATCCACCACCAGGATATCGGCCTCGGGCAGATACTGCCGCAGCCGGGGCAGGACGTGCGGCAGGTTTTCGGCTTCGTTGTAGGCGGGAATGATGACGAGGATGGACATGATAGACAGAATTCGCTACGGCTCGGAGTCAGGGAGGCACCGGTACCTCGCCTCTCGACTCTAGCCTCCCGATTCGAGCCGCTGGTCTTCGGGCAGGGTCGTAAAGTCCAGCGCACCGACATCTGCCGGGTGTAGATGCTTGGGGATGGTGAAGATCAGCGTGGCCCCGCGGCCTCGCTCGCTTTCAGCCCAGATGCGACCGCCGTGATGTTCGACGATGTGGCGGCAGATGGTGAGACCCAGGCCCGTGCCTTTGTACAGCCGGTTAACGCCACCGTCGATCTGATAGAAGCGGTCGAAGATGCGATCGATTTCGTCCGCGGCGATGCCGATGCCGTTGTCCTTGACCGACACCTGGATACAGTCTCCCCGATCCTCGGCGTTAATGACCACCTCGCCATGAGGCGGCGAGAATTTTATGGCATTGTCCACCAGGTTGGTGACCACCTGCTCCAGCCGCCAGGGGTCGGCGGAGATGGTGGGGAGATCGTCGGGGGCGCGGTTGACGAGAGTAACCTCGGCCGAGTCGGCCAGAGGCGTGAGTTTGTCGATAACGGCTTCGATAACGACGGGAATGTCCACGGGCTGCAGACGCAACGACACACGGCCCGATTCCAACCGCGAGAATTCCAGCAAGTCGTCGATCATACGCTGCAGATGGCCCGTCTGCTGCTTGACCGTTTCCAGAAAGTCGCGCTGGATCTCGCTCACCTCGCCTGTCTTGCCCATGAGGATGATGTCCACAAAGCCCTTGATGGAATGCAAGGGAGTCTTGAGCTCGTGCGAGACCACCGAGAGGAAGTTAGACTTCATGCGCTCCAGCTCTTTCTGGCTGGTGATGTCACGCAGAACGGTGGCGATGCCCTGGAGGTTGGTGCCGACCAGCAAGGGAGTGGCCAGCGCCTGGTAGGTCCGCCGGCGCTCGCTGCCCGTGGGCTGCAGTTCGACTTCGCGGATGACGGCATCGCCGGGCCGGGCCTGCACATCGGCCAGCAGAGCCAGGAATTCTTCATGGGGAACGACCAGGGAAATGGGCACGCCGGCGGGAGGTTCCCCGTCCAGGGCAAAGACGCGGGCCGCCACCGGATTCATCAGGACCAGACGCAGTTCCGCGTCGACGACCAGAACACCGTCGCCGATGCCGGCCAGGATCGTCTCCAGCTCACGGCTCTTGTCGGCCACGGCCTGATAGAGCTGGGCGTTTTCGACGGCGGCGGCGGCGAAGTAGGAGAAGGAGTCCAGCAACTGGCGCTGGCGGCTGGTGTCGAAGTCGGGTCTCTCATCACCCAGGTAGAGCGCGCCCAAAGGGCGGCCACGCAGCACCAGGGGCAGGCAGAGAAAGGTGTCTAGCCCCCACAGCTCGGCCAGCCGGGCAAAGCCCAGTCCTCGACTTTCGCGACTGGTGACGATGTTGCCCGTGGCCAGTTGCTCCATGTCGGGTAAGGTGAGGGACACGCGGAACTCGCGGATGGTGTCCGGGGCCGGGCCCGAGGCCGCCACGCCCTGGAGACAGGTATTGTCCTGGTCGAGCAGGGCAATGGCAGCATAGTGCACCCCGGCCAGGGTGGCGATGCGGTCCACCAGGACTTGCAGGGTTTCGGGGAGATCCAGGGTGGAGGCCAGAGCACGCGCAACCTCCTGCAGAGAGCGGAGCTGGAGCACGCGACCGCCGAGATCTTCGGCGGTGCGTTGCAGGCGTTGGGTCTGTGCTTCCAGCTCTGCCTCGCGGGTGGCCAGGGTCTCTCGCAGCGCATGCTCGCGCCGGCGGATGCTCTGTAAATGGGTGGCCGCCAGGGTCGCCGCGATCGCGCCGAGGAAGAGGACGGTATAGCGCACCAGAAAGAGGGGATCGCTCAGGAAGGCGAGACTGCCGCCGTGCCACACCAGGGCCAGAAGGTAGATAGGGCCGGCCAGGAAAGCGCCCGCCCAACTGAGGAGCGGCCACGAGAGATAGAGGGCAGGTAGCAGAGGCTGGAAGGCCAGCAAGGGCCAGAAGGGGGAACTGAAGCCGCCGGTCGCGAAGAGCAGGTATAGGATCAAAAGGTAGTCCAGACTGTAGCTAAGCAAATACCACGCCGCGGCGCGCCTCGTGTATCGAACCAGGCCTAACCCCAGAAGGAGGTTGAGGAGAGCATAGGCGGCCAGGACCACGACCAGACGGGTACCGGCGGTGGCTCCGATAAGCCACAAACCGGCCAGGGACGCGGCGAGCAACATGCCCTTGTGGAGCAACAGAAGGCCGGAGGGGGAACCAGAGACGCGTACCGGGGACATGGCAAACTGGCCTAGCGATAGCTGGTGGGGGTGGGAGTGGGCGTGGGGGGAGC
>RFJM01000514.1 GCA_003694905.1 Caldilineae bacterium | reverse complement strand
TTGAAACGCAGCCCGCACTTCGCGAGGTGCGAGCGGATTTTCGCGCCCTGTGGTATAATGACGCACCGACACTACGTCTGTGTTGGCCGATTTTCCCCCGTTCCATCTGCCACGCAGCATGAAAACAAAACCTCTTCAAGCCCATCTATCCTTTCTGGGGCGCCGTGTTGCCCGACTCCTGACGGTGTTGGTGGTTGGGGTCTTGGCCGCATCGTCCCCTGTGGCGGCGTCGCATCAGGGGCTGGGGCGCAAAACCGAACCGGGTGTTTCTGCAGCAACCGCTGCGGCCATCGACCGGCTTGCCGAAGTCGCGGGCAAACCCCTTGTGCAAACAACCCGAATCTACGACCGACACGGCAATGTCATCTATGAGATCGTCGATGAGGGTCGTCGCACCATCGTCCCCCTGCAAGTCATTCCCCGGCATCTGATCGAGGCCACCATCGCCACCGAAGACAAGAACTTCTTCGAACATGCCGGTGTCGACTGGCTGGCCGTTGCCCGCGCCGCGTTTCAGAATCTGCAGGCGGAACGCATCGTCTCGGGTGCCAGCACCATCACCCAGCAAGTGGTCGATGCCCTGCTCCTGAAAGAGGACGAGCGATACCGGCTGACCCTGGAGCGCAAGATGCGTGAGGCAGCCCTGGCCGTCCAGCTGGAAGAGAGATACAGCAAGGAAGAAATCCTGGAAATGTATCTCAACAGTGTCTACTACGGCCACAGGGCCTACGGCGTGGCGGCAGCTGCCCGCACCTATTTCGGCAAGGACGTTTCGGAACTGACGCTGGCCGAAAGCGCCCTGCTGGCGGGATTACCCCAGTCCCCGGTCAATCTCGATCCCCTGGTCCACCCGGACGCCGCCCGCGAGCGGCAGAAAATCGTCCTCAACCTGATGGAGCGCGCCCACTTCATCACCCCGGAAGAGAAGGCCGCTGCTCTGGCCCAACCTCTGCACTTCGTCCGGCCCGAATTCCCCGTCATGCGCGCGCCTCATTTCGTCGACTATGTGCGGGAACTCCTGCTGGAACGGTATGGGCCGGAAAAGATGCGGCAGGGATTGCACGTTTACACCTCCATCGATTTGCGATACCAGGCCATGGCCCGCGATATCGCTCGCGCCCAGATCGATGCCATCGGCGCGCAGAAAAACGCCAGCAACGCCGCCGTAGTCATCATGCAGCCCCAGACGGGTGAGATCCTGGCCATGGTGGGGAGCATCGATTATTGGGATGACGCCATCGATGGACAGGTGAACATGACAGTGGCCCGGCGGCAGCCCGGTTCGGCCATTAAGCCCATCGTCTATGCCGCTGCTTTTGATCGCGGCTGGCAGCCCGCAAGCGTCATTTGGGATACGCCTACCACCTTCAGGCTGAGCAATGGCCGGCTGTACACTCCCACCAACATCGACTTCCGCTACTACGGACCGGTACGCCTGCGCACGGCCCTGGCCAACTCGCTCAATGTCTCTTCCGTCAAGCTGCTGGCAGAGGTAGGCATCGACAACGTTCTCAAGACTGCCCGCAGTATGGGCATTCGCTCCTGGCGCAATCCACCCGACCGGTATGGTCTCTCCCTGGCCGTGGGCGGTTATGAAGTCACCCTGCTGGAGCTGACCCATGCCTTTGCGACCCTGGCCAACCGCGGCGCATTCGTGCGCGAACATGCCGTCACCAGAATAACAGACGGCGCCGGCCGTGTCCTCTACCAGATGAAAGCCGAAACGCCCGTCTACGCCGTTTCGCCTGCGGCCGCTTACCAGGTGAGCGATGTGCTGAGCGATTATCGGGCACGGCGGCTTGTCTTTGGCCGCTCCACGCCACTCAACACCAGCCGCATCGCTGCAGCCAAAACCGGCACCACCACCAACTGGCGCGATAACCTCACCGTCGGCTACACACCCTATGTCGCCGTCGGCGTGTGGGTAGGCAACACAGATGGCTATCCCATGCGCAAAGCCCTGGGTTCTTCCACCGCCGCGCCCATCTGGCACGACATCATGGAAACCATCTGGGCTACACCGGCCCTCTGGGATGCTCTGGGTTACGCAGGCAGGGACTTGCCCGAGGGCTTTGCCTCCCCTCCCGACATTCAACGCGTCCCTACCTGTGATCTGCGCCCTAACACTTCCTCCCCTTGCCCCCTGGTCTACGAAGAAGTACTGCGCATGGACGGCCCCGAGACTGCCGGCCGCTCGGCGCCCGTGCCGGCGCTGGACCGGCGCCGCAAAGGCTACTGCCTGCCCACACCACCAGGCGATGTGCCGGAACCCCTGCGCCAATTGGTGAGCTTCATCCCGTTGCCTACAGAGAGAAACGATATGCTGGCTGCCAGTCGTTGGGCGCGCGATCACGGCCTGACCCTGGTCAGAAACGGACGGTGTGAAGAAGAGCCGCAACGTCGCAAACTCGCTGCGAAACCCAAGCCCCCGCCCGCCCAACGGCTGATCGAGAGCACCGAGCCCGCGCAGAAGGTTGCCGTCGAGCAGGCCGGTGTGGAACTGGCGCCGGGATCTCGCGCCACCCTGCGCGATACGGTGTCAGAAGCTCCCCTGTGGGCCAGGCCAGGCGGCAAGGGAACCAGGATGGGTTCGGCCCGGCCGGGCCATGTCCTCGCCATTCGCCAGGGACCGCGCAAAGCCCGAGGTGCTACCTGGTTCGAGGTTCGCGACCTCGACATCGGCGTGATCGGCTGGGTGAACGCCGAGTACCTGATGCCCCAGAATCCCCAGGCAGGTATGCTGATCGCAGCCATCGAAACCCTCCAGATCGGCGGCAAAGCCACCCTCAGCGACGCCATCGACGCCCTCTATGTGCGTGCGAAACCGGGCGCCAGAGCCGGCATTGTCGGCTTCATCCGCCCCGGCGACGCGCTCATCCTGCAGAGTGGTCCTCAGACAACCGATGGTGTGCCCTGGTACGAAGTCGTTGTCGAGGGCAAGAACGTCCAGGGTTGGGTGGACGGCCGCTATCTCCAGGCAGGTACCTACTGAGATGAAAGCATTCCCCCGCCCCCCGCTCCTGCTCCTTCTGCTCATGGCACTGA
>RFJM01000069.1 GCA_003694905.1 Caldilineae bacterium | reverse complement strand
CCACCACGCTTCCACCCTCTCATGCCCACCGACCCCAACAAAGACCTCCTCATCTACGTTGCCCATCTGATGTTCGAGCGCCGGCTGACCGACATGGCCGGCGGCAACATCAGCCTCCGTCACGAAGACCGCATCTACATCTCCCCCCGTTACAGCGGCAGTCGCCAACACTGGCGCCTTGAACCGCAGGACATCGTCGTCGGCTCCATCCATGATGAGGGCCTGCTGGAGCATCCCCGGTTCTCGCGTGAAGGCAAGGCCCACCTGGCAGTCTATCGTGCCTTCGCCGAGGTCCAAGGCATCATCCATGCCCACCCTTTTCACATCCTTCCCTTTGTCGTTGCCGGCCGTCCCCTCGAGCCCGTCCTGGAGGCGACGCAGAAGTTCGGCGTGACGCCCGTGGTCAGAGGCGCGCCGGCCCACAGTCGCGAGCTGGCCGACCAGATCGTCGAGAGCCTGCGCGGCCGCGAAGCCATCATCCGCAAACAGGCCGCGGCCGTCCTCCTCCCCAGGCACGGCATCTTCGTGGCCGGCAAAGACTTGCTGGCCGCGATTGATGCCCTCGAACGTCTCGATTGGAACGCCTACTGCATCATGGCCCAGCAGCTTCTCCCACCCCACCCTGTTCCCTACACCCCACCGGGATGATCCTCACCGTCACCCCCCACGGCGCCATCGACCGGCTTCTCTTCGTCGACGTCCTCACGCCCGGCACCACCATGCGTTGCGAGCGTTATCTAGACTGCGTGGGCGGCAAGGGCTTCGACACCTCGGTCGCGCTCTCCCATCTCGGCGTCGAGACCCTCGCACTCGGTTTTGTCGGCGGTCGGCGGGGCCACCAGCTCGTGGCCCTGTTCGACGAGTACGGCGTGCAACACGACCTGGTGTGGGTGGAAGGCGAGCTCCGGCTTTCCCATGTCATTGTGGAAAGCCGCCAGCATCGGCACAGCCACATCATCACCGGCGTCCTACCCGTCGACGAACAGGCTATCGATGACCTCTTCGCCCGGCTGGAAAAACACCTCCCGCGGGCCAAGTGGGTCATCGGCGGTGGTTCACTGCCGCCCGGTGCCAGCACCGGTTTCTATCGGCGCCTGGTCGCAAGCTGCCGGGCCGCGGGTGTTCCGGTGCTGCTGGATATTATGGGGCCACCTGCTCTGGCCACCCTCGACATCCCGCCCGACGTCCTCAAGATGAACCGCCAGGAGTTCGCCCGTACCTTTGACCTGCCCACCTCTTCCCTCGAAGACCTGAGCGAGAAAGCCCCGGCGCTGCTGCAGGAGTACCACCTTCCTGCCCTGGTCCTGACTCTGGGCCGGGAAGGTATCCTGGCCTTTACGGAGGAAGGAAGCTGGCATGCGCGGCCCCCGCGCCTGGAAGCCGTCAATGCTGCCGGTGCCGGCGATGCCGCCTCGGCGGCCATTGCCTGGCGCCGCTCGCGTCGCGACGACTGGCCCCAAACCCTCCGCTGGGCCGCTGCTGTGAGCGCCGCCGCCGTGCTCACCGAACGCACCGCCGACCTGGTATATGAGGAAGCCGAAGACCTCCTCTCCCAGGTTCAACTCACCCCCCTCACCTGATCCATCACCATGAGACATCAGATCCTCGCCGACCTCATTGCCATGTCCCGCCACCTGGGCGAGCCCGAACGCGACTACGTGATCCTGGGCGAAGGCAACACCTCCGCCCAAATCGACGCCGACAGCTTCTGGGTGAAGGCCAGTGGCACCGAACTGAACGGCATCGACGCCGACGGCTTTGTCCAGGTACGTTTCGAGCCTATCCTTGCCATGCTCGAAGGCCCCGATTTGAGTGATGAGGAAATACGCCGGGTACTGGGTGAAGCCAAGGCAGATCCCGACGCCCCCGGCCATCCCTCGGTCGAGACTGCCGTGCATGCCGTTTGCCTCAGCCTCCACGGTGTCAACTTCGTGGGCCATACCCATCCCACGGCCATCAACAGCATTACCTGCTCCACTGCCTTCGAAGCTGCCTACGCTGGTCGCCTCTTCCCGGACGAGATCGTCCTGTGCGGACCCGCCGCCCTCCTCGTACCGTATGTTGATCCGGGCCTCTCGCTGGCGCGGGCTGTGCGGCGGCATATCGACGACTATCTCGACCGCTTTGGCGAGCCACCCAAGACCATCATGCTGCAAAACCACGGCCTTTTCGCCCTGGGTTCATCTGCCGCGCAGGTCGAAAAAGTGACGGCCATGGCCGTCAAGGCCGCGCGCGTGCTCATCGGCGCCTATGCCCTTGGCGGACCCCATTTCATGAGTCGCGAAGCGGTGGAACGCATCCATACGCGATCCGACGAGGATTATCGCCGCCGCGTCATGGCCAGGTAATTCTCCCGCTCCGTACCCCTCCCCTATGTTCGAAGAAACCGAAGCTACCCTACGCAGACAATTGAACGATTTCGATCCGGCCGTGCGCGCCAGGGCACTGGCCAAACTCAAAACGCGGGCCGATGTGGGGCTCATCAAGCTGGCTCCCGAACGGGAAGTCGCCAATATGCACTGCCACACCTTCTTCTCCTTCAACGCCTACGGCTACTCGCCGACCGGTCTGGCCTGGGTGGCCAAGGAGCACGGCTACAAGCTCATGGGCATCGTCGATTTCGACGTGCTGGACGGCGTGGATGAATGGCTGCAGGCCTGCACGTTGGTGGAGTTGCGGGGTAGTGCCGGCATCGAGACGCGAGCCTATGTACCCGAATTTGCCGACAAGGTCATCAATTCTCCCGGTGAACCGGGCATCACCTATCACATGGGCATCGGCTTCACCTCCGGCACCATCCCCGATTCCGTAGCCGACATAGCCCGCTCCCTGCGCGAGCGCGCCCGCAAGCGTAACCTGGCCATCCTCGAGAAGGTGAATGCCTACCTCGACCCCGTGACCATCGATTACGAGCGTGACGTCCTACCCTTGACACCGGGCGGCAACGCCACCGAACGTCATATGGTACGCGCCTATCTCACCGCCGCCGATCGCTTGCTGCCCAACCCCGCCCGCTTCTGGTCCGAAAAACTAGATCTCCCCCTACCCGAAGTGCTGGCCCTGATGGGAACGACAGGCGACGCCCCTCCCATCCAGAATGCCATCCGCAAGAAATTGATGAAACGGGGTGGGGTGGGCTACGTTCAGCCTGATTCCGGCAGCTTTCCCACCATCGAGGAATTCCATCGCTTCGTGGTGGCCTGCGGTGCGCTACCCTGCGTGGCCTGGCTCGACGGTCTCTCCGAAGGCGAGCAGCAAATGGAAGCGCTCCTGGACCTGCTGGTCGGCAAAGGCGCCGCGGCCCTGAACATCATCCCCGAGCGCAACTGGAACATCGTCAATCCCGAGGTGCGCGAGCAGAAGGTGGCCAGGTTGTACGAGATCGTCGAACTGGCGGCCAGGTACCACCTGCCCTTGAATATCGGCACGGAAATGAACAGCTTCGGCCAGCCACACATCGATGCCTTCGACGAACCTGTCCTGCAGCCGCTGGTGCCCGCCTTCCTCGACGGCGCCTACTTCATCTACGGGCACACCATGCTGCAGCGACATGCCGGCCTGGGCTATCAGAGCGAGTGGGCTCAGATGCATCTGCCCGAGCGCGCCGAACGCAACGAATTCTACACGCGGGCCGGTCGGGCCATACCTCCCGGCCAACCGGGCATCACACTTCTCTCGGGCCTCGACGACACCTACACCCCCGACCGCGTCCTCGACCACCTATCCGATGCCGATGCCCCTGAATGACTCTCACTCGTTCCCAATGCCAAGCCAAACGCGCGCCGGAAATGGCCCGCTACCTTCGCCCCCTGACGGGCGACTCATTCAAACCATATCTTGCGAGGCAATACCCTCATGACAGACAAACTCACCGCCTACAAACGGGCTGACGCCCCTCTCCCCAAGACTTATCGCCGCTGGCATCTCTACGGTGTCGGCCTGGAAAACCTGGGCGACGACGACATGCCCGCCGAAGTGCCTATGCCCGAGATCGGCCCCGACGAACTGCTGGTACGGCACGATGCCTGTGGACTGTGCTTTTCCGACATCAAGATTATACGCCTGGGT
>RFJM01000513.1 GCA_003694905.1 Caldilineae bacterium | reverse complement strand
GTTCTATCCCTTGCACCTCAACCTGATCCGCCACGGCAGAGCCGTCTGCAAGGCCCGCAAGCCTCGATGCGATGAGTGCGTTCTGCGCGACCTCTGTCGATATCCGGCCGCGTCAGGCGGGCGCGAAGGAACCCCGCCCGGCGGCGTTTGACCCCGCTTACTTGAGAATTGCGTCTGCAGATCCCGGCCTTCGTGACCGCTCGCGCGCGGTCCCGCGACCCCGGCTAGCGGACGATGGCCGACCCGTGCAGATAGCCGGGCATCCACGCCGTAGCTGCCTCCGGCTCGGGTGTCGGCTCGCCCTGGTGAATGTAGGGCAGGAAGAGCAGAGGACTGGACTGATGGGGGCTTGCCAAGTAGCCCGCGCCAATACTACCGGCCGAGATGAGCTGCAAGCCGAATGTAGCCAGAATGGAAAGCGTGAGGAGGAAGACGATGGGCGCTCTGGGTTTCATGGTACCTGGCTCGAGGGGGAGCAGAGAAATGTCGGATTCGTATTATAGGACGCCTTGGGACTCGCAAAACGGACGGCGGTGAGTTGCAGACAGACGAGCGCGGCCCTGTGGCCGTGCTCTTTCATGATACCATTGCCCTGCCCCGCCCTGTCAATCGGCCCTCTGACCGGTTTCTCCCCCGGCCACCTGACCAGGACACTGCCGCCCCCGACCCGATTTGGGCGATCTCCTGCCTGGCATTTACAATCAGGGCCGGATGATTTAGCCGTCGACACGACCTCGATGCCTGTCGCCATCATGGCTCCGGTCCAAAACCCGATGCCGGAGCTCGCAGCAGACAATCTGCTGCGGCCGCCTTGGATGCCGAAGCATCCCTGGACAACGGAATACGCAGCCACTTTCACTCTTGCTGTCAGGACTATGGCCGAACTCTATATCGCCAACCATCCCTTGATCCTCCATAAGGTCACGTTACTCCGCGACCAGAACACCGAATCTCACAAGTTCCGGGCGCTGGTACGGGAGATAACCATTCTGCTGGCCTATGAGGCCACACGCGATCTGGCCGTGAAACCCGTCAAGGTGCAAACGCCCCTGGCCGAGGCCAACGGGTTTGAACTGCGGGAACGCATCGGACTGGTGCCCATCCTGCGGGCAGGGCTGGGAATGGTGAACGGTATCTGGGAGCTGATGCCGCAGGCCGAGGTCTGGCACATCGGGCTATATCGGGACGAGCGTACGCTCAAGCCTGTGGAATATTACAACAAGCTGCCGGTGGATCCCACGGTTCAGGTGGTCCTGATTCTAGACCCAATGCTGGCGACAGGAGGTTCGGCCGTGGCGACGGTGGACATCCTCAAGCGGTGGGGGGCGCAACGCATCAAGTACATGGGGATCATCGGTGCGCCGGAGGGAGTGGAGTTGTTGCAGAAAACGCACCCCGACGTAGACATCTATCTGGCGGCGCTGGACGATCATCTCACGCCGGAACCACAGAAACCGGGTGATCCCCCGGCCGGCTTTATCGTGCCCGGCCTGGGCGACGCGGGCGACCGCCAGTTCGGCACCGGCTAGACACCACTTACGGAATCCTTGCCATGTCTCGACGACCATCCTGGGACGAGTACTTCATGAGCATCGCCGTACAGGTGGCCAAGCGCAGCACCTGCGACCGGGCGCACGTCGGCGCGGTCATCGTCCGCGACCGGCGTATCCTGACTACCGGTTACAACGGCTCTCCCGCGGGACTGCCGCATTGCGACGATGTGGGGCACCTGTTGGTCGACGGCCATTGCGTGCGTACCCTGCATGCGGAGCAGAACGCCATCATCCAGGCGGCCTACCTCGATGTATCGGTTCAGGGCGGCACTATCTACGTGACCCACCAGCCCTGTCTGACCTGCGCCAAGATGATCATCAATGCCGGCATTCGGCGGGTCGTGTACGCGGGCGACTATCCCGACAATCTGGCCCGGCAATTCCTGGCCGAGGCCGGCGTGGGGCTCCAACACATGAAGCTCCCCGATGAGCTCCAGGCTCAGGTCGGGTACCATCCCGAAGAGGGTGAAGCAAGCTGAACCCTCACCTGGTGACACACAGCCCATCTGCGTGGCCTGCCACGCTTGTTTTGTCTCACTCACCTCCACTTTCCTCATAAAGGAGATGCACCTATGGATAGAATTGAAGATATCATCGCGGCCGAGCACGAGGTCTATCCGCCGCCCGAAGAGGTGGTGAAACACGCACATATCAAGGATTACAACCAGGTTCGCGAGCGGGCACTGGCCGACATCGAGGCCTTTTGGGCCGAGCGCGCCAGTCATCTGGAATGGTATGAGCCCTGGGACAAGGTGCTGGATGACTCCAACGCGCCTTTCTTCAAATGGTTCGTCGGCGGCAAGACCAACATCGTCCATAATGCCCTGGATCGCCACATCAAAACCTGGCGCAAGAACAAGCTGGCGTTGATCTGGGAGGGCGAGCCGGGCGACATGCGCTCCTACAGCTACTACCGCCTCTGGCAGGAGGTCAACAAGTTCGCCAATGTCCTGCGCAGTATGGGCGTGAAGAAGGGCGACCGGGTGACCATCTACATGGGCCGCATCCCCGAACTGGCCATCGCCATGCTGGCCTGTGCCAAGATCGGTGCTCCGCACTCTGTGGTGTACGGCGGCTTCAGTGAGCAAGCGCTGGCGGATCGCATCGACGACGCGCAGAGCAGGGTGCTCATCACCGCGGATGGCGCCTGGCTGCGGGGGAAAATCGTGGAACTAAAAAAGACAGCGGACGAGGCCATCCACCGCTCCGGTGTGGTGGAGCACGTGATCGTGGTCAAGCGCACGGGCCAGGAAGTGAACATGGAGCCCGGCCGGGACTACTGGTATCACGATCTGATGGCCCTACCCATCGCCTCCAACTATTGCGAAACCGAGGTCATGGACGCCGAAGATCCGCTGTTCATTCTCTACACCTCGGGGACGACGGGCAAGCCCAAAGGTGTGCTCCACACCCATGGGGGATACCAAGTCTACACCAGCACGACCTTGCAATGGGTATTCGACATCAAGGAAGAAGATCGCTGGTGGTGTGCGGCAGATCCGGGCTGGATCACCGGCCACAGCTACATCGTGTACGCGCCCCTGATCCTGGGTGCCACCAGTTTCATGTACGAGGGCGCCCCCACCCATCCTTACCCCGACCGCTGGTGGCGTATGATCGCCCACTATGGCATCACCATCCTCTACACCGCGCCGACCGCGATTCGCGGGCTTATGCGCTTCGGCGAGTCCTGGCCGAATCGCCATGATCTCAGCAGCCTGCGCCTGCTGGGGACCGTGGGTGAGCCCATCAACCCCGAGGCCTGGCGCTGGTACCATCGTGTCATCGGCAAGAATCGCTGCCCCATTATGGATACCTGGTGGCAGACGGAGACGGGTGGCTTCATGATCACCCCCGTGCCTTCCTTCCCCCTCAAGCCGGGTTCGGCCACCGTTCCCTTCCCCGGCATCGATGCCGAGGTGGTGGATGAGGACGGCGAGCCGGTCAAGGCCAACGAGGACGGCTATCTGGTCATCAAGAAGCCCTGGCCGGGTATGGCCCGCACCATCTACGGCGACCCTGACCGCTACGTGGCCCAGTACTGGGAACGCTTCCGCGACAAGGGGTACTACCTCACGGGCGACTCGGCCCGCAAGGATGAGGACGGCTACTTCTGGATCATTGGCCGTATCGACGATGTCATCAAGGTGAGCGGCTACCGTTTGGGCACGGCCGAAATCGAGAGCGCGCTGGTGAGCCATGAGGCCGTCGCCGAGGCTGCCGTCATCGGCATCCCCGACGAGTTGAAGGGCAACGTGATCTGGGCCTACTGCATCCTGCGCAAGGGTTACGATGGCTCGGAAAAGCTGGCCGAAGAATTGAAACAGCACGTAAGGCACGAGACCGGGCCCATCACCGTTCCCGCCAAGATCACCTTTGTCGAGAAGCTCCCCAAGACCCGTTCGGGCAAGATCATGCGGCGGGTGCTCAAAGCCCAGGCACTGGGCCAGGATGTGGGCGACATCTCCACCCTGGAATCCTGATCTGCCGGAACCGGCAAGAAAGAGGAGCGCAGAGAGTTGTTCTCTGCGCTCCTTGTTTTGTCCGTCAACAGGATCGGTGTTGGCTCAGGGCTGGACCTTGCGCACGATGGTGAGGGTGGCCGCTTTGCCGTTGAAGGTCTCCAGCGTGTCGAAGGTGACGCGGCCTGCTCCGGCAGGGCTGGTGACCGAGATGGCAAGCTGGCAGCGGCTGTTGCCGGCAGTACGGCAGGCGGCCACATTGCTGCCGGCGTCTATCTGCACGCTACCGGGCACGGTGCCCAGAGC
>RFJM01000068.1 GCA_003694905.1 Caldilineae bacterium | reverse complement strand
GATCGCTACGGCTCCGTCTCCGTCGCAGTCGCCCCGCCGGAAGCGCGGCGGGCCGGGGCAAAGCCGCAGGAGGCAAGGTAGACATCCGCGCTACGGTGGCAGCCCTGGCCAAGTCGGCCACCTTTGTTCCCCCCACCCCGCCCGCCGGCGCCACCGGCGAGATCATCCAGCCCGACGACTACGTGGGCATGTTCGAAATGGGGTGGCGCATCGTGCGCGACAACTATGTGCGCGACAACTACAACGGAGTCGACTGGGACGCCGTGTACGACCGCTATCTGCCTCGGGCCCAGGCCATCGACAACAGCGAGGACTTCTGGGACATGATGGAAGACCTGTTGCACGAGCTACACGACGACCATAGCCGTTTCGTGCGGCCGGAACGCTTCGGCGTCGAGTTCGATATCCAGCTTTCCAACCCGGCCTCCAGCGGTCTGCTGTGGACGGGCATGACCATCTGGCCCGCGCGCGAAGATGAGCACCTCATGATCTGGGATGTATGCGACGTGGGACCCGCGGCCGATGCCGGCCTGCAGCGCGGGGATCACATTCTGGCCGTCAACGGCAAACCCATCGTACGGGGGGATAATGGCTTCGATCGCGCCGATTATCGTGATGCCCTGGTCGGCACCGGCAGCGTCACCCTCACCGTCCTGCAGGGTCCCGACACCGAGCCTCGCGATGTCACAGTCCGATACGGCAGCGGCTCCGGCTGCGATGGCTGGATCTACGGGCTGATCAACGAAAGCGATCCCCGCATCGGCTACATCCGCATCCCCGATTTCGAGGGCGATGCCGACGTCAATATCCTGCAGGCCATCCACCGCATGGAACAGGACGCGCCGCTGGACGGCCTGATCCTGGACGTGCGCCACAACCCCGGCGGCAACTCCGACCGTTCCATCGCCGTCTTCACCTCGGGCGTGTTCGGCAAGACCGGCCCGCTGCGCAAAGACGCCACCCAGACCATTTACCGCATTCGCGGGCCCGTCAAATGGAACGAGACGACCCCGGTGGTCCTGCTGACCGATGGGGCTTCTCACAGCGCGGCCGAGTATTTCGCCAGCGCCATGCAGCAGTCGGGCCGCGCAACCCTGGTGGGGATGCCCACCGCAGGCAATACCGAGGGGATCACCGGTTTCAGCCTCCCCGACGGTTCTCTCATCCGCTTGGCCGTGATGACCCTGCAACTGCCCGACGGCAGCACCCTGGAAGGTACCGGCGTCATCCCCGATGTGCAGGTGCCTCTGGGCGATTGGGGCCTGCGCCAGCGGCCCGATGTGCAGCTCCGGGCCGCCTACGAAACCCTGCTCGACCTCATCGCCCAACAGCAGTGACGGTTCCTCTCTCCTTTGCCCTCTGACCCGAGCGCATTCCGGCTCGGGTCTTTCTCTGTCTCCCCCTTGACCGTGACCCTCAACCGGCTCCTCGACGCCCTGCAACTGGACCGGGACTTCCTGCGCTGCGTGACCCATTGGGAACGGCTGCCGGCTCAGCCCGCGGCCTATGGTGAGTGGCCCCAGACGCTCGACCTACGGCTGGTCCTGGCCATGCGGGCACGAGGGATACATCTGCCCTACAAGCACCAGGCGCGCGCCGTCGCCGCGGCCTTACGGCGCGAGCATGTGGTCGTGGTCACGCCGACCGCTTCCGGCAAGACCCTCTGCTACAACCTGCCGGTGCTCCATAGCCTGCTAAATGATCCCGATGCGCGGGCGCTCTATCTCTTTCCCACCAAAGCGCTGGCACAGGACCAGCTGGCCGGCTTGCAGGATCTGGTCGAATTGCTCCAGGCGGATGTCACCGTAGCCACGTACGACGGAGACACGCCTCAGGGCCACCGCAAGCGTATCCGCGCGGGCGCCCGCCTTCTCCTCAGCAACCCGGATATGCTCCACACCGGCATTCTGCCCCACCACCCTCAGTGGGCCGAGTTCTTCCGCGGGCTGGGCACGGTGGTTATCGACGAGATCCACACCTATCGTGGCGTCTTTGGCTCGCATATGGCCAACGTCCTGCGCCGCCTACGCCGCGTCTGCCGCTTCTACGGTTCAGACCCCAACTTCATTCTCACCTCGGCCACCATTGCCAACCCGGCCGAACACGCGCAGCGGCTGATCGAGGCGCCCGTTACCCTCATCGACGACAACGGCGCCCCGCGCGGGGAAAAGCATTTCATCTTCTACAATCCCCCGCTCATTGATGCCGAACTGGGCTTGCGGCGCAGCAGCCTGCTGGAAGCCCAACGGCTGGGTGCGCGTCTCCTGCGCGAGGATGTGCAGACCATTCTCTTCGCGCGCTCGCGGTTGCGCACCGAGCTGCTGCTTACCTATCTGCGCGAAGCAGCCAGCGAACTGGGACTGGACCCTGCCCTGATACACGGATATCGCGGTGGCTACCTGCCGGGCGAACGCCGTGCCATCGAGTCGGGGTTGCGCTCGGGCCAGGTGCGGGCGGTGGTTGCGACCAACGCTCTGGAGCTGGGCATCGATATCGGCCAGCTTCAGGCCAGCCTCATCACCGGCTTCCCCGGCAGCATTGCCAGCACGTGGCAGCAGGCCGGTCGCTCCGGGCGCCGCCAGGATGCTTCCCTGGCCATCCTCGTTGCCGCGGCCGGCGCGCTCGACCAGTACATCATCACCCATCCCGAGTACTTCTTCGAGCGCTCGCCCGAACACGCCCTCATCAACCCCGACAACCTGGTCATCCTGACCCAGCATCTCCGTTGCGCGGCCTTCGAACTGCCATTCCGCGAGGGCGAGACCTTCGGTCGGGTCGCCTTCACCGCCGATCTTCTGGCTATGCTGGAGGAAGAGGGCGAAGTACAGCACGTCGGAGACCGCTGGTATTGGATGGATGAAGCCTACCCCGCGGCCGAGGTCAGTCTGCGCACCGCTTCCCCCGACCCCATCGTCATCATGGTTCCCTCCGAACGAGAGGGCGCGGCCGCGCAAACCATCGGCGAGATGGATCGCGAGACCGCTCCCGTTCTCCTGCACAACGGCGCCATCTACCTGCATGAGGGCCAGACCTATCTGGTTCAGCATCTCGACTGGGAGGCAGGGCATGCCTACGTCCAGCCGGTGGACGTAGACTACTACACGGAAGCCAGCACTCAGGTCGAGATCGAGATCTTGAAGATCCACCAGCAGGTGCAGCAGGGGGAAATCGGCAAGGGCTTTGGCGATGTGGAGGTGCGCAGCCAGGCCGTCGGCTATCGCCGCGTGCGGCGCTGGACGCATGAGACGCTGGGATACGGAGAGATCGACCTGCCGGAAAGCGTCCTGGATACCAGCGGTTCCTGGCTCACTCTGGCCGAATCCCTGGTCGAGCGCCTGCGTGGCCTGGGATTGTGGCACAGCGACGCCATCGACTACGGGCCCAACTGGCAGGAACAGCGGGATAGGGCACGGGCGCGGGATGGGTATCGCTGCACCCAGTGTGGCGCGCCCGAGCGCAACAACCGCCAACATGACGTCCACCACATCCGACCCTTTCGCAGTTTTGGCTACCGGCCGGGCGTCAACGATGCCTATCTGCTTGCCAACCGGCTGGACAATCTGCGCACGCTGTGCCGGGCCTGTCACCGGCGCTTGGAACAGAGCGTGCGTCTGCGTTCGGGCCTGGGCGGTCTCGCCTATCTCCTGGGCAACCTTGCCCCCCTGCATCTGATGTGTGACCCGCGCGATCTGGGCTCACATGTCGAGGCCGACTTTCCCCCGTTCCACCGGCCTACCATTCTCTTCTACGATCGGGCCCCTGCCGGGATTGGGCTGGCGGAGCGTCTGTTCGAGCTGCAGGATGATCTTTTGCGTCATGCTTATGATGTCTTGCAGCGGTGTCCCTGCGCGCGGGGCTGTCCGGCCTGTGTGGGACCTGTATCGGAAGGGGCCGAGGCCCTGGACTGGGATCCCAAGGTCCTGACCCATGCTTTGCTTGACGCGATGCAAGCCTCCCTTCTATAATCGAAGCGTCACCCTTGCGAGTGTTGGCCCTCACAACAAAGAGCGATTCCGGTCGCGAATGGCACGAATGGACCGCGTAGCTTCTTTCTCGTCCTTGGCTTCATTCGTGCAATTCGTGCTTGCAAAGCCGGCAGCACTGTAGGGAGAGACTATCTATCGTCGCGGACCGGTTACGATCGGTCTGCGCGGATCAATCCCCTTCAGGAGCGTTGACATGACAGAACGCCAGATAGCAGTCCTGCATTTCCGCCCTATCGAACCATGGGTGGAACATGTCCAGCTACTGGGAGAGCGCCTCGAGCTGCGGCACGAAGGTTGTGACTGCGACCTGGAAGAAATGGCGCGGCGAGTGGCCGCGCTGGACGGCGAGGTGGATGCCATTGCGTTGCAGGGGATAGCGCGTACTCTGCGTCTGGGCCGCGACAGGGTCGAGCATCAGGATGCTGCGCGGGTTTATGAAGCAGCGCAACGGACACCGGTGGTGGACGGAAGTGGCCTGCGCGATGCTATGGAACGCTGGGCGGTGCGGCTGGCTGCCGACGCACAGCCGGGGATCTGGTCGCGCAAGCGGGTACTCATGACACCGGGACTGAACCATGTGGGGCTGGCGCAGGCCCTGGAACAGTACGCCGAACAGGTCCGCTATGCCGATGCCGAGTTATTCTTCAACCTTCCCGATTTCGCTCCCATGGAAACGCTGGGCCTGGCCGGCAGCCTGGCGGTGTCGCGGCTGAGCAGTCTCTCCTTCCGTCTGCTCTTCCCCCAACCGGGCACCCCCCAGCACCCGCGCAATCCCCGGCTCTTCCGCTGGGCCGATATCCTGGCGGGTGACATCAATGCCATCCGGCGCTATGCTCCCCGGGATCTCAAACACAAGATCATCGTTGCCGAGTGGGCGGATGAGGAGGCCATCGCCGACCTGAGCGAGCGCGGGGCCAGCATCCTGGTGACGACCATGCCTTCGTTGGGTGATGAGGTATCGCGGCATACGGCCGCGGTCTTCGAGGCCTGTCTGGCGGCCCTTCGGCCCGACAAAGCCAGCCCCCTCAGCGAGAACACCTATCTGAACCTGATGGCAGATCTGGAATGGCAGCCTGCCATCCGCTATCTGCAGCCCGAGGAGGCAGAAGTCAATCTCTTTGCCTTTGTCATCCATCCTCTCAGCCTCAAGTTCATCCACAAGTCTCCCAAGTTCTGGTGGACACGTTATCTGCCGGACCGATTGGTAGAGCGCTTCGCGGCCGAACTACCGCCCATGTACCTCAGCCGCATTACCGGCATCCAGAGTCCCGCCACCGGCCAGAAAGTGGAAGGCATCCTCATCGCGCTGGGCGCCACCCCGCGCGAGTTTCTGCGCCGCGACCCCGCTTTCGCCTACCGCCGCTTGATCAAGGCCTCCCGCATCGCCGAGCGCTTTGGGGCGCGCATCATGGGTCTGGGCGCGTTCACCTCGGTAGTGGGGGATGCCGGCGTCACCGTAGCGCAGAAGGCCGATATCGCCATCACCTCGGGCAATAGCCTTACGGTCGCCGCCACCCTCGAGGCCGCCAAACAGGCCGTTGTCAAGATGGGCAACAGCCTGGAGGAGGCGCACAAGGGTTGTGTGATGGTCATCGGCGCTACGGGCTCCATCGGCTCGGTTTGCTCGCGGCTGCTGGCTCAGGCCGTGCCCAACATCATCCTGGTCGCACCACGACCCGAGAAGCTCATCGCCCTCAAGCGCACCATCGAACAGGAAACCCCCGGCGCCAACGTCACCATCAGCACCACCGCGGATGAGTACATCGGTCAGGCAGATCTGATCATCACCACCACTACTGCGGTGGGCCAGCGCATCCTCGATATCACCCGCTGCAAACCCGGCGCTGTGATCTGTGATATCGCCCGGCCGCCCGATGTGACGGAGGAAGAGGCCGCGTTGCGCCCCGATGTGCTGGTGATCGAGTCGGGTGAGATCTTGCTACCCGGGAATCCCGACTTCGGCTACGACATAGGTTTGCCGCCCGGCGTGGCCTATGCCTGTCTGGCCGAGACGGCACTGCTGGCTATGGAAGGCCGTTTCGAGAGCTTCACCGTCGGCCGTAACATCGATATCGAGCGCGTCAAGGAGATCTACCGGCTCTACAAGAAGCACGGCCTGCAGCTTTCCGGGCTGCGCAGCCACGGCGAATTCCTCAGCGATGAGGATATCGCACGCAAGCGCGAGCTTGCCGACCGGCTGCGGGCGAACCCCGAGCTGGCAGAACAATGGGCGCGCGAGGCTCGCGCCCGCCAGGGCCGCCGGCCAGGGGCGCAAACAGGGCCCGCCGGCGAACGCGGAGGACTGAACCGCTGGTTCCCGGTGGCGACGGCCGCCGGCGCCGTGGCCCTGGTCGTAGGTAGCCTGTTGGGCCGGCGCGGTAACCATTGAGGAGGTATCCTGATGAATACCCTGGCAATCACCGGTTTGTTCAGCCCCCTGGGCAGACGCATGGCCCGCCTGGCCAGCAATTTCGGCGTGCGGGTTCTGGGTATCGACATCAAACCCCTGACCAAGCCCTTTCCGGGTGTCGAGTTCGTGCAGGCCGACATCCGCAATCCCTTGCTCCAGCAGCTTTTCAAGAGCGAGCAGGTGGATACGGTGCTGCACTGTGCATTCCGCTGGCGGCAACGCCATCACGAGGAGATCTTCGACAGCAATGTGATGGGGACTATGCGCTTGCTGGGGGCTGCCGAACTGGCGGGGGTGCGCAAGGTGGTCATCCCCTCCAGCACCTTTGTCTACGGCGCGGATCCTAACAATCCGGCCTTTCTCGATGAAGGCCGCGAGTTTCGGGGCCCGGTCGACTATGCCTATGTACGCGAGCTGCGAGAAATCGAGCTGTTCGTCAACGGCTACCGGCGGCAGCAGCCCGAGATGATCATCACCGTGCTGCGTTTTGCCAATATCCTGGGTGGAGGCATCCCCTCGCCCATGAGCCGCTACATGGCCCTGCCGGGTCCCCCCACGCTCCTGGGTTTCGATCCCATGCTCCAGTTCCTACATCACGAGGATGCGCTGCGAGCGCTGGGCCATTGTCTCATGGGAGATTACAACGGCGTTTACAACGTGGCCGCACCCGATCCGCTGCCCCTGCTGAAGGCGCTACGCCTTGCAGGCCTGCACCCCTTGCCGGTGCCGCACGTATGCGCTTACAAAGGCACGCGGCTCAGCCGCGTGCTCTCCCGGCGAGGAGACGGTCTGCCGCCGCTGCCCTGGGACTATCTGCGGTATTCCTGGGTGGCGGATACCACACGGATGCGGGAGGAGCTGGGATTCCAGCCGATGTACGACGCGGAAACTACGTTGCGCCAGTTCGGGGAAACGCTGCGCGAATATCGCTACAAGCACGACCCGGCCTATCGCCTGGCGCGCGAGAAATGGGATCTGGTTAGGAAGGCTCCGGCCAGGCTACATGACACGCGGCGCCGCGCCCATGCCGCGTGGGTGGCCTTTCGCCAGGTGACACAGGATGAAGGAGGTGCAGCATGAGCACGGCCAGAACTCAGTGCGAAGCCGTCACGCAGGCGGGTGAGCGGTGCCGGCTTCCCGCCCGGCCGGGCTCGCGCTACTGCCACATTCACCAGAGGGCCGCAGCAGCAGAAACGCCTTCCGCCCCAGTCTCTGCCCCCGCCGAGACTGCCCCACCCCAACCCGCGGTCGAACCCGAGCCGGAAGCCCGGCCCCCTTTGCTCACATTCTCGGCCGAAGAGGTATTGGCCTACCTGCGCGACAAGGCCCAGGTCTTGCCGGAGGAGCTACGAGATTTTGTTCTCAAGGGTATCGACGAGATCGAAGAGAGCGGCTGGCTGGATGCCGATACATGGCGGGGCATCGGCTACGTGCTGCAGGTGGCTGCCCAGACCCAGCTCGATATGCTGAAACGCCGCCTGCGCGGGGAATATGAGGTGGATGCCTGGGGCTATGACCCGGAGTTCACCGACTACATCCTGCCCCTTGCGGGCTTCTTTTTCAACAAGTACTGGCGGGTAGAAATGAATGGGCTCGACCACATCCCTGTGGAGGGCCGGGCCCTGATGGTGGCCAACCATTCGGGTATATTGCCGTTGGACGGAGCCATGATCTCGTACGGCGTGCGAGAATACCATCCCGCCCACCGGCTGGTGCGGGCTCTGGTGGCCGACTGGTTCCCCACTTTGCCCTTTTTCTCGCTGCTCCTCACCCGTACGGGGCAGGTACTGGCGCATCCGGACAACGGCCGCCGCCTGCTGGAACAAGAGGAGCTGGTGCTGGTCTTTCCCGAGGGCTACAAGGGCGTGGGTAAACACTTCCGCGATCGCTACAAGCTGGCCCGGTTCGGCCGCGGGGGATTCGTGCGTATGGCCATCGAGGCAAGAGCGCCTATCATTCCCGTGTCCGTTGTCGGCGCCGAGGAAACCTATCCTCTCCTCTACAATCTGAAACCTCTGGCGCGGCTGTTGGGTTTCCCCTACTTCCCCATCACCCCCACTTTTCCCTGGCTTGGTCCCCTGGGCCTGATCCCTCTCCCCACCAAGTGGTTCATTGACATCGGCGAGCCCATCGACACCAGCCAATACGACTCGGAGCTGGCGGCCAACCCCGCCTTCGTTTCCGATATCACCGATCTCGTTCGCACCAAAGTGCAGGAGCAAATCGACGGTCGTCTGGCTCGACGTAAGTCGGTCTTCAGCGGCTGAACTTTTCCGTCGTATACCTCCCCGACCTGCCGTCTCACCCTCAACGTTGATCTCCACCTATGGCCTTCTACTCCGACGCCGAAACCTTTCTCGATGTGATGAAGGCGCTGTTCGAGCGGTTGGCCCAGACTCCTGGCGCCACCGATGAATTTGCCCGCAGCAAGCTGATCATCCACGTGAAAGTGAGCAACCCCGACGCTTTCATCGGCCTCAACGCCCGCAAACAGCCCATCGGCTTCAGCTTCCAACCCCAGGCAGAACGCCCTAACATCACGCTGCATCTGGATGCCGACCTCCTGCATGCCATCTGGCTGGGAAAGGTGAGGTTGCGGGATGCCTTTTTCGGCGGGAAGATCAAGACCGAGGGTTCGATCTTCAAGGCCTTGCAGCTTGCATCCCTGTTTCGTCAGGCCGAGGCCTTGTATCCGCTGGTCCTGAAGGAAAAGGGATTGCTGTAAGCGCGGGTAGCCGAGAGCGAGCCGGCAACGGATCGGTCGGACTCGCCGGCCGCCTGTCTCGCCGGCCGACGCCGCAGATGCGGGGGCGCTCCCGCGCACCCCCCTTGCAGGGGGGACCCTTACCAGCCCAGTGCACCGGCTGGCCCTATTTTGGAACCGGACCGATACGTGAACGCATGTTGACACAGAGACGGGCGCTCGCTACAATGGCCTGGTTCATGTCCCGTCTTCACTACCCGTCGCTATGACGGTTTCCCACGGAGGTTCTTTCTCTATGACGCATGTCATCGTCGACACCTGTATCCGAGACGGCGCCTGTGCCGAGGTCTGTCCCGTTGAGTGTATTGTGCCCGGTTTCCCGCCGGAAGACTGGCCCTGGTACTACATCGATCCCGACACCTGCATCGATTGCGGCGCCTGTGTACCTGAATGCCCTGTTGAGGCCATCTTCCCCGAGGCTGATGTGCCCGAGGAATTCTCCAAAGCCATCGAGCTGAATGCCACCTTCTTCGGCGAAGGTCCTGGCTACAACTCTGCTCCTTGACTTCACTTCCCGCCACAGCGAAAAAGGCCCTTGCCTCGGGCGAGGGTCTTCTTGTTTTATAATCTAGGAGGTCTTGTTCATGACCGAGGCGCATAACGATATCCTCAACTCCTTCCGAACCGTATTGGTGATTATGGCCCATCCGGACGATGCTGAGTTCTGTTGCGCAGGCTCAGTGAAAAAAATGAGCGATGCCGGTGCCGAGATCACCTACATCGTCTTGACCAACGGTGACAAAGGTAACCACAACCTCAGTATCACCGTGCCCGAACTGGTGAAGACTCGCATGGAAGAACAACGTAAAGCCGCAGCCATGCTGGGCGTCAAAGAGGTCATCTTCATGGGTGAGGAAGACGGCTTCCTGGAGCCTAATCGGGAACTGCGCAGGCGGCTGGTACGGCATATCCGTCGTATCAAGCCCGATCTCATCATTTGCCAGACGCCGGAACTCTACTTCAGGGGCGACAACTACATCAACCATCCCGATCATCGCAATGCGGGCCTGGCAACCATCGAGGCCATTTTCCCGGCCGCGGGCAACCCCATGTTCTTCCCCGATCTCATCGCCGAGGGCTACCCGCCCCACAGCATCCGCGAGCTGTGGATGTGCATGACGCCCGAACCCAACCTGCGCATCGACATCACCGATCTCATCGACCTAAAAATCGAAGCGGTCAAACAACACGTCAGCCAGTTTGACGACCTCGACAGGCTGGAACGCTGGATTCGCGAACGTTGGGGCGAGGAGGACGAGGCCGGCCGCCGGCGCTATTTCGAGTCGTTCAAGCGTATGTCGTTCGGAGACTGAGGAGGCGGCTCGATCAACCCCTTTTGCTGAGCATAGCGGATGACATCCAGCAGATTGCGAAAGCCCATCTTACGCATCATGTTGCGGCGATAGATCTCAACTGTACGTGGGCTGATCTGCATGATCTCCGCGATCCTCTTGCTGGTCAGACTCTGCGCAACCAGTGGGAGCACCTCCTTTTCGCGGCCGGTCAGGAGCTCATAGGCATCCTGCTTCTCCTGTTCCAGCGCCAGATACTGTTCGACGGCTTGCCGGTCGAGATGGGGGCTGAGGTAGGTCTTGCCGGTGCGAACCGCCCAAATCGCCTCGACGAGATGATCGGCAGGCGCGTCCTTGGGCACGTAGGCCGAGGCCCCGCTGAGGAGGGCGCGGGCCACATAGGCTTCCTGCTTGTGCATCGAGATAACCACCACCTTGATGTTCGGCAGGCGCTGTCGTACCTGCTGCAGGATCGCCAGCCCTCCGGGTCCCGGCATCATCAAGTCCAGGACTAGCACCTGGGGCTTTAGACGTCGACATAAAGGCAGTACCTTGGAGCTATCCGAAGTCTCGCCAAGGACGTGAATACCCGGCTCGCCGTCGAGCAGCGAGCACAGCCCCTGGCGTACCAGTTCATGATCATCGGCCAGAACGATGGTTGCCGTTAGCATGGTTATTCTGCCCTTCGTAGGGGTGGAGGGGGATGGAAGCCGAGACAATGGTTCCACTGCCCGGCGCCGAGTCGATTTCGAAATGCCCGCCAAGCAAGGTAGCGCGCTCGCGCATGCTCGACAGGCCCGCAGTATAGCCGCCGACGAATGCCGCGTCCGGATCGAAACCGCGCCCTTCGTCCGCGACCTGTAGATGGACCGATTCGCCATCCGTCCACACCGAGACCGTCACTTCCGAGGTCTCCGCGTGTCGAGTGGCGTTGGTCAGGGCCTCCTGCACGATACGGTAGACAGCAGTTTCGCTGTCCAGATCAAAGCGCCTGTCCAAGCCTCGCTGAGAGAAATGGATGTCCAGACCGGTGCGCTTTCTGAAATTCTCACACAGCCAAAGCAATGTCGGAGCCAGGCCCAGGTCGTCCAGCATCGTAGGCCGCAGGCGCAAGGACATGTCTCGCACCATCTCCATGAGCTCCGTCACCCTGGCATGGATGCTTTCCAGTTCCTCACGGCCGGTAGAAGCGGCGTTGCGCTCGGCTAACTGCAGCGACAGACTCAGCACCGTCAGAGTCTGTCCGACTTCGTCATGCAACTCCCGTGCCAGACGCCGCCACTCCTCTTCCTGCAAACGTACCAGACGTCGCGACAGTTCCTGTAGCTGCCGATTGGCCAACTCCAGGTGCCGGAACAGCCTCTGATTTTGGATGGCTGCGGCCAGGCTGGTGGCGACTTCCTCGACGATGGTCGCATGTTCCTCCGTCCAGGCTTCCCCATCATCTCCGGCCACCATCAGCGCGCCCAGGAAGCGGTCGCCTACATTGAGCGGTGCCATCCAGACCGTGCGTGTCCGGTCGTCGGTCACCGCCCGCACGATGGAAGAGATTGGGGGGATCTGGACGTCATCCCGGTCGCCTGTAGCAGGCTGCATCTGGGCCAACGACGCGAAGGGTTCTCCAAATATATCCTCTATGGCGGCGTGTAGGACGGCGGGATTCTCGCCGCTAACGGCGAGAGGCACCACCTCGCCGTGTTCCAGATCGAACAGCGTGACGCCGGTCTGGCGGCAGGGTATCAAGCCGTGCAAGGCCATCAGCGCCTGCCGGGCGATGGCGTCTACAGGCTCATTGGCGACGCTGGCGCTGTCAATGCTGTGCAAGAGCTCCAGACGCCGCGCGTGCTGTTCCAGCTTCTGCTGCGCGCGTACCCGTTCGGTCACATCGTGTGCCGTGATCAGATATCCCCGTACTGCCTCATTATCGAGAAGATTGCTGGCCAGGATGTCGACGGTGTGCCAGGTCCCGTCGCGATACCTGTATCGTATCCCCTCCGCCTCGGCCTTCTTCTCGCTCGAATTGGCCAGATCTTCCTGGAATTGCCGGATCTTCTCGTGGTCATCCTCATGGATCAGCGCAAGCCACGCCGTGGCCATATCCTCGGGGACAAACCCCAAGGCATGGACGACCGAAGGACTGACATAGCGAACCCGGCCATCGGCCGCGAAGACCATGATGAACTCGTGAATGTTCTCCAACAGGGCGCGGAGGTACTCCTCACTCTGTCTCAGAGCGCGATGGGCTTCCGCCCGTTCCGTGACATCCTGGAACATGACCAACGCCGTTGGGCGTTCCCCCGCCTCCAGCGGAAACGCGGCCACTTCCACATCGAAAGCGCTGCCATCGATTCGCAGGAACTTCTCTTCGGCCAGTGGCGCCCAGCGGGCCATGCCTGCTTCCCTGCTGTCGAACATCTCGCGGATGCGCTGTAGGGCCAGCTTGCGATAATCGGGATGCACGAAGTCGACGGCCGGGCGGCCCAGTACTTCCGATTCGTTCTCTGCGCCCAACATGCGCAGACCCGCCGGATTCACAAACGTCAGGACGCCGCCGGCATGGACGGCAATCCCAACGGGCAGTAAGTTGATCAGTCTGCGCCACCGGGCTTCGCTCTCTTCCACCAGGCGTTGGGCGGCCTTGCGCTTGCTAATGTCGCGCATGATGACCACCACATCACCAGATCTGTCGGCACCAAGGGGTGAAGCATGCACTTCGGCGTCGATGAGGGTGCCGTCCACACGGCGCAGGCGCTGCTCCGCGCGCTCCTCGGACAGTGTTGGCGTCAGCAAGAGCCGCCGCAACTCTGCGGTCCCCGCGGTCTCATCGGGAATCAACTCAGTGATCAACCTGCCCACCAGAGCATCCGCCGAAGCGGCACCGAGTAGCCCCACGGCGGCCGAATTCGCGAAGCGTATTTTCCCGCCTCTATGGATCACGACGCCGTTAGGTGTTCCCTCCACCATCTCGCCATACCGCCGTAGCCGGCGGTGGTATGCGACATATGTGTATGCCCACCCGCATGCTACGGCTGCCACAGCCGCGCTCGACAGGAGCGCAGGCACCCAGGACGGAGCGGCCGGCATGCTCTCCAGTAGCCGCGCGAGAAGGCGGTTGAGCAAGAAAATCAACCCTCCGGCCGACGTCCCCGCCAGGAGCGCTGCTATCTGCGGCCGCGACACAGCAAAACGGCTCAACGGCTCAAGAAACTGCGATCGTCTCATATGTCTTCTCCTGACACGGAGGGTAAGCCGGCAGAGCGGCATGCCCGCGGTGGTTCGGAGGTCTCCACCAAACGCAGGGGTTCCACGTGTTCGACGAAAGGACGGTCGATGCCAAGGAGCTGCGTGAGCCGCAGCGCGAAGCTGGAAGCAACCCCGGTAGTGGCGAAGCGGTCATCGGCCGGACCTGCATCGAGGCGATGCATCCTCCGAGAGGCCAGAACCCGGTCTACCTGGCGCGCTACCGCCGGTGCCGGGTCGATCAGGGTGACCCGGGGACCCACGACCTCCTGAATGACGGGAGCGAGAAAGGGATAGTGGGTACAGCCCAAGACCAGGTGGTCGATGCCCGCTTCGACCAATGGGTTGAGATACGCACGCAGCCGGGCAGAGATTTCCGGTCCGTCAAGGCAGCCCGCTTCTACGGCTTCCACCAGGCCGGGGCAAACTCGCGTGTAGACGGTCACGTCCTCGGCAAAACGCTCCAGCAGGCGATCGAAACGGGCCGCTGCCAGGGTCCCGGGAGTAGCCATCACACCCACCCTGCCGGTGCGCGTCCGTTCGCCGGCCGGCTTGATGGCCGGCTCGAGGCCCACAAAAGGAATGTGAGGAAAACCCGCACGCAGGCTGTCCAGTGCCACCGCCGTGGCCGTGTTGCAGGCAACCACCACCAGCTTGCAGCCCTGGCCGATGAGCCAGCCTGCCGCTGCCCGGCTCAAGCGCTCCACCTGCGCGGGCGGGCGAGAGCCATAGGGCACATGTGCCTGATCGGCCAGATACAGGAGATGTTCGTGCGGCAGCCGGGCCCTCAGCGCTCGCCAGATGGAAAGGCCGCCCAGGCCCGAGTCAAAGACACCGATGGGTCGGGACGAGCACACCTCAGCCTTGCGATGCATCATACGTGTTCATCGCAATCGGGTGGGCCATGATGTCGCAGGCACAGGCCCGGACGAACGCCTGAAACAAGCCCAACATCCGCGCGTCTCCGATCAACTCTTCGGGATGCCACTGTACGCCCAGCGCAAAGGGATGTTCCGGTATCTCGATGGCTTCGACCACGCCTGCGGGAGTAACACCAACGGCACGTACGCCTGAGCCGAGTCTATTCACGGCCTGATGATGGAGCGAGTTCACCCACACCTTGCGGCCCAAGATTTGGGCCAGCCGACTGGTGGGATCCAGCAAAACGGTATGGGGCAGGTAGTCACGCGGGTAGCCGTTCCCGCGGAAGTCGTGCCGCTCCTCTGTGATCAGGCTCACGTCCTGGTGCATACTACCGCCCAGGGCCACATTGATGACCTGATGCCCGCGGCAAACACCCAGCAAAGGCTTTTGCTCCTGCACGGCCCAGCGTGCCAACAACATCTCTACCCGATCTCGTTCCCGGTCGGTCGGTCCCAGGCTGGCATGTGGTGGCTCTGCATAGGAATCCGGGGCGATGTCCTCCCCGCCACCGAGAAACACACCGTCTACCCGCGCGAAAACAGCCCGGTAGGCAGCTTCATCCAGATCGAGCGGGAGCATCAGCGGAGCGGCTCCGGCCATGTGCAGCGCCCGCACATAGGTTGGCCGATAGCCGTAGATGTCGTAGCCACGGTCGCTGCGGCTATGGTTAAGTGGTATGGCAATGACAGGTCGTGTACCACCGGGCATGGGCGACGTGAGGACGGGGAACTGGTAGATGTGGGGGAAGGGAGGTGGATGTTCGATTATACGCCGCCCCTAGCCTCGCTGCAAGGCAGGCCCGCGCAAATGGGCGCGTTTCAATTTGGGGGCAACTGGGGGCGGCGTTCCCTCGGAAAAGCCGCGGCCCCACCCAACCGGACACCCCCTCCCGCTTCGGCTTGCCGTGACGTGCTGCGTGGGCCGGCATCCAGCCAGGCTGGAAAGCCTGTCCCACATGCAGCCCTGGCCGAGAAGCTGAAACCTCGGCCGCCCGTCTCGTTGTCCGACGCCGCAGATGGGGGGCGCTCCCCCGCACCCCCCTGCAGGGGCACCCTTACCGGCCAGGCGCGCCGGTTGCCCCTATTTTGAAACGCACCCCGGCTGAATGCCGACATTGCCGAGAGCGCGGGAATATGGTATATGTCAAAGGCTATCGTGACTGCAGCTCTCGAGCGCTGCTCGATACGGGCATCCTTTCCCCCCGGCGCCCCCCCATCGCCTCCTGAACTCATGTTGTCAAGATGAAGCGAGATCGGTTGACTCGAGTCAAAGGCATCGGCCCCACCTACTCCCGATACCTGAAAAAAGCTGCCATCAATAGTCTGGACGACCTGGCAGCGAGCACGCCGGAAGAACTGCACGCGGCAGTGCAGGCACCCATCTGGCGGCGGCCCGACTACGCCGACTGGATACGGCAGGCCCAGATGTTGATCGCGGGAGAGAACGGGCAGGAGGAAGCTGCCGCCACCACGGAGCCGGCCAGAATCCAGGCGCCTGATCTGAGCACCGCTGCCAAACGCGTGCTGGAGAGTGAGTGGAATGGGAGGGCTGCCGAGCAGGTGCCCGAACGCGAAGCCATGCCTGCCGTCACTCCCGACCTGGACAAAGTCGCGCGCAAGAGGGATCTGGACCAGCCGGGGCTTTACCTCAACCGCGAGCTATCGTGGCTCGAGTTCAACCGCCGCGTACTGGAAGAAGCGCTGGACCCCGGCCATCCCCTGCTGGAGCGCGTCAAGTTTCTTTCCATCTTCAATAGCAACCTCGACGAGTTCTTCATGATTCGCGTGTCGGGTCTGCGCCAGCAGTTGGAGTTGGGCACCGTCGAGGCGCCTCCCGACGGTATGACTCCGGCCGAGCAACTGGTCGCCATTCGCCGCACCCTGGAGCCGATGCTGGAGACGCACTGGAAATGCTGGCGTGAGGACCTGCTTCCCAGGCTGGAAGCCGAAGACATTCACATCCTGCGCTACAGCGACTTGAAGCGAAAGCAACGCAAACTTCTGCGCAGGTACTTCAAGCGCGAGATTTTCCCCACACTCACACCCCTGGCCTTTGATCCGGGCCACCCCTTCCCCCATATTTCCAACCTGAGTCTGAACCTGGCAGTCGTGATCCGCGACCCTGCCTTCGGCGAACGCTTCGCCCGCCTGAAGATTCCCGGCTTCTTCCCGCGCCTGTTGCGCATTCCCGGCGAGGAGCGAGCCGACATCTTCGAGGGTCTCCCCCTGTCGGAGGTCAAAGCCAACAACTTCGTGTGGATCGAAGACGTCATCGCCAACAACCTGGATAGGCTGTTTCCCGGCCTGGAAGTAGTAGCAGCATATCCCTTCCGCGTGACACGCGATGCCGATATCGAGATCGAAGAAGATGAGGCGGCCGATCTGCTGGCCGCCATTGAGGAAGGGGTGGGGCTGCGCTATTTCGGCAAGGTCGTGAGGCTGGAGGTTGACTGCCACATGCCTGCACACGTGCGCGACATCCTGGTGGAGAACCTGGGCCTGCAACCGTACCAGGTCTATACGGTAGACGGCCGGGTGGGCATGGCCGACGTGATGGAGCTGATGAGCGTGGAGCGGCCGGATCTGAAGGACCCTCCCTTCGTGCCTTCTGTCCCCCCACCTCTCACCACGGGCGAAAACATCTTCTCGGTGATCAGACGCCGCGACATCCTGCTCTACCACCCGTACGACAGTTTCAACCCGGTTCTCGACTTCCTGCACGCGGCTGCCCGCGACCCCAATGTGCTGGCCATCAAGCAGACTCTCTATCGCGTGGGCAAGAACGCGCCCGTGGTCAAAGCCCTGATGAAAGCGCGCGAATACGGCAAGCAGGTGGCCGTGCTGGTGGAGCTGAAGGCACGCTTCGACGAAGAGAACAACATCGTCTGGGCCAGAGCACTGGAACGCGCCGGAGTCCATGTCGTCTACGGCCTGGTCGGCCTGAAGACCCATTGCAAGCTGTTGATGGTTGTGCGTCGCGAACCCGACGGCATCGTTCGCTATGTACACATGAGCACCGGCAACTACAACACCGTCACCGCGCGCATCTACACCGACATGGGCCTCTTTACCTGCGATCCCGACATCGGCGCAGACGTAGCCGACCTCTTCAACTCGCTTACCGGCTACTCGCGCCAGATCGACTATCGCAAACTCCTGGTGGCACCGGGAAACATGCGAGAAGGGATTCTCGCGCGCATTGAGCGCG
>RFJM01000512.1 GCA_003694905.1 Caldilineae bacterium | reverse complement strand
GATCCGCCGGCCACACCCACCCCCGTGCCCTCGCCCACTCCTACTCCCGGCCCGACACCCGATGGGGTGGTACGCACCGCGCGCGTCCCCATCCTCATGTACCACTACATCTCCACTCCCCCGGCGGATGCACACCCTTACCGTGTCGGCAATTCGCTCGATCCCGAAACCTTCGCCGCACATCTGGACTACCTGCAGGCCCAGGGCTATACCACCATCTACCTGAAAGATCTCCTCTCCTACCTGGCGACCGGAGAGCCACCGCTACCGGAAAAGCCGGTCATCCTCACCTTCGACGATGGCTACCTCGACGCCTACACCAATGCCTTTCCCGCTCTACAAGCACGCGGTATGGTCGGCACCTTCTTCATCATCACCGATTTTGCCACCCAGGCGGCCGAAGATCCCGCCTACGCCTACTACGCCACCTGGGACCAGCTCCGCGAGATGTCCGATGCGGGTATGGAGATCGGTTCCCACAGCCGCAACCATCCCGACCTTGCCGGCAAAGACCTGGACTATCTGGTGTGGCAGGCGTTGGGCAGTAAGGAGACCATTGAAGCAAACCTTGGCTATCACCCGCGCATCCTGGCCTACCCGGCCGGTTCCTACGACCAACTGGTGATCGACGTTTTCAAGTCGGCCAATTTCTGGGGGGCCGTGACGACCCAACTGGGCGATATCCAGAGCAGCGAACACCCCTTCGAACTGAAGCGCCTGCGTATCAGCAACGAAACCGGCGTGCTGCAACTGGAAGCACTGCTGAACTACGTGTGGCCCTGAGACCGACGAGCAGCCGGCTGCTAAATGGCACCTTCCTCGCGCAGGGCCGCGATCTCCTCGGTGCTATAGCCCAGCTCGTGTAGGACACTCTCGGTATGCTGTCCCAGCAGAGGTGGGGCGGAGTGGACGCGCGGGGGTGTGAGACTGAGTCGGGCGGGCGGGCCGATCAAGGAAAGCCGCCCGATGGTAGGATGCTCCACCTGCTGCACCACCCCGCGGGCCTGAACCTGGGGCTCGGCCAGCGCTTCGGGGATGGTGTTGACGGGTGCAGCAGGCACATCCACCGCCAGGAGTGCATCTACCCACTCGCGCGTCTTGCGCTGCTTCAGGATTTCCTGTAGCAGGGGAATCAGGACCTCGCGGTGGGCTACCCGGCCGGGATTGGTACGGAACCGTTCATCCTCGGCCAGGTCCGGCCGGCCCAGAACCTGGCAAAAACGCCGGTACTGGGCGTCGTTGCCCACGGCCACGGCCACCATGCCGTCGGCCGTCTCAAATGGCTGATAGGGCACGATGGTGGGATGTCCGTTGCCGTAACGCCGCGGGGTCTGCCCCGTGACCAGATAGGCCTGTCCCACATTCACCAGCCACGAAAGCTCGGTGTCGAGTAAGGCGATGTCGATGTATTGCCCCTTTCCGCTCAGGCGGCGGTAGTGCAGCGCTGCCATGATGGCCATGGCTGCGTGCATCCCCGCCATCACATCCACAATCGCTACACCGACTTTGGAGGGCGGACCCTCTTCCGGTCCGCTGATGGACATGATTCCACCCTGGGCCTGGATCACGAAGTCATAGCCGGGATGCCGGCTGTAGGGGCCATCCTGTCCATAGCCGGAAATGGAGCAATACACGATGCCGGGGTTCACGGCCCGAATCGCTTCGTACCCCACCCCCAGGCGCTCGGCCTGCCCTACCTTGAAGTTCTCGATGACCACATCCGACTGCCGGGCCAGACGGTAGATGATCTCCCGGCCTCGCTCATGTTTGAGATTGACGGTGATGCTGCGTTTGTTGCGATTGACCGAGAGGTAGTAGGCGCTCTCGCCATCGGCGAAGGGCGGCCCCCAGCGGCGGGTGTCGTCCCCGCGGCCGGGTGCCTCAACCTTGATGACGCGGGCCCCGTAGTCGGCCAGCACCATACTGCAGTAGGGCCCGGCCAGCACGCGGGATAGATCCAAAACCTGGATGTCGGAAAGGGCTTGTGGGGTCATAGGCGGGATGGTTGGCTTGGGCTCAGGCGGTCAGGCCGGTCTGGTCGAACTCCTCCGGTCGGCCTTTGCGGCCGTCGCGGGCGCGTTGCCAGTGATCGCACCAGGCCTGGGCAGGGATAGGCCGGTCGCGGTAGGGGCCGCGCGGATGCCGGCAGAAGGTATGGAGACGGCTGACCTGACCGTCGCCCGAGCTGCGAAAAGTCTGGGAGTACTCGCACGAGTAGCAGTCATGGCCGCGCAGCCGCAGCCAGATTCGTCTCAGAGCATGCATGGTGTCTCTACATCACCGTTTCTCGGCTTTGCGGGCGATACGCTGCCGCAGGTCGTCCGGCCACTGCGACAGATCCTCTGCCGGATAGATGCGCAGGGGCGGGCCATTCTGGCAGAGCAGGTCGTTGCTGCGGCAGCCGAGAATACGTGCCGCCACCGCCAGGCCCGAGCTGGTGACGCCGGCCACGCCGTGGCTGAAGGTGCTGGCGCCGCACATCATCAGTCCGGGGATCTCGGTCTGTACGGGAAAGGCGCGCGGCCCTACCTGGTCGCGGGTCTTGGCGATGCCGTACAGATTGCCGCGTGTGGCATTGATGAAGTGTTCGTTGGTCAGCGGAGTCCCCAGGTTCCAAAACACTACGTGCCGGCTGATGCCGGGGATGCGGCGCTCCAGGGCCCGGAACATACGCCACGACAATTCTTCCTTGAGGGCCTGGTAATCGTCTGAGCGAGCCCCCGACTCCTGATCAGCCCAGGCCGCAAAGGCGTCGTAGCCGACAAAGGTGAAGGCCTCGCAAGTGTGATGCCCGCTGTGCATCTTGGACGGATCTTTGAGAGTGGTCACGGTGAGGAACATGGCGCCGGGCATATCGGCTTGCAGAACATGCGAGCCCTGGCCCTGACGGTAAAGGGTTTCCAGATCCGCGTGGTCGTAGAACCAGTAGTTCCCCGAATCCAGACCTGCCGCCCGCAGATCCATGTCTACCGCGAAAAACAGGCTGAGCGCCGAGCAGGAATACGTCACCCTGTCGAGCCTTTCTCGAAGTCGCGCACTCAGATGCTCCCGCCCGATCAACCTGCCGAAGGTCACCTCCGGGTCGGCGTTGCTGACTACGTAGCCGGCAGTCAGTTGCGTGCCGTCCTCCAGCTCGACACCGACCGCCCGGTTTTCGCGAAGCAGGATACGTTTGACCGCTGTCTTCAGTCGGATCTCGCCGCCGGCGCGTTTCAGCGCGCGCACAAAGGCTCGCGGAATGGCAAAACCGCCGCCCCGCGGATAGTAGCCGCCGTGGAAGTAATGCTCCACGATTCCGGCGTGCATGAAAGCCGATACTTGCGAGGGGGGCAGGCCGTGATCGCCCGACTGGCCCGCGAGGATCGCCCTCAATAACGGGTCCGACACGTGGCGGTCGATCAGGTCCCGGCCCGTACGCTGCGACCAGCGCAGCACCGATGCCATGTCACCTGCCGCGCGCACCGCATCCCTCGCTCCTCGCACGCGCCCCAACGTGCGTACTTGTTCGTTCAGGCGAGTAACTGTGTGCAGGTAGGCGTCGATCCCCTCGGCTTCTGCAGGAAAGCGCTCTTTGAGGCGGGCAGCGAAGTTCTCTTTGCCCTTGGGGATATCGAAGCATTCGTCGCCCACGACGATGTGATCGAATCCGTCGGGATTGAGCTCGCAGAACTCCAGGTCCTGCGAGACACCCAGCCCTTCGTAGATCTGGCGCAACCTGCCGCCCTTGTGCAGTTCCCCGATGTAGTGCACGCCCGGACTAAAGCGATAACCGTTGAGCGTGAACGACTGGGTCCAACCTCCCGGCACTTCGTGTTGCTCGCAAACCAACACTCGCTTGCCGGCCTGGGCCAGGGGTACGGCCGCCGCCAACCCCCCTGCCCCCGAGCCGATGACGATGACATCGTAGTCGGTCTCCATTCTGCGTGCATCCTTGAGCGTGAGCGTGTGGTGTGAACCCGTGATGGGCTACGGCAAGTGTAGCACGCCGGGGGTGTGAGTTCAACATTTCCCCAGGTCAGGGACACTGTAACAATTCGGTCGGTGGCTCGCGCTGGCTGTTGGCAGATCGTGCATTGCGCCGAGTAAACTCGACCTCTAGAG
>RFJM01000511.1 GCA_003694905.1 Caldilineae bacterium | reverse complement strand
GCTCCCCCGCACCCCCCGTAAGGTCCGTTCATAGCGAGCCGCAGGCGAAGCAATCTCCACCTCCCAAATAGGAGATTGCTTCGTCGCTTCGCTCCTCGCAATGACAGAAAGGCCCGAAAGGGCTGACTTCCGGTCAGCCAGCCGGCGCCCGCGCCACGTACCGACTAAACTGTTACAGTCTCGCCGCTGGAACCAGACTTGCATCTGCCACTCACATTGGCTATAATGGGCACAGGCAAATTGCGCCAGAACTGATGCCCGAGCGCTCAGTTCTCTTTTTTTGTTGATCCGGGGCGCCGGGGTTGCCAGGCGAGCCGCCTATGACGCGCGGCCATATCCAACCCCCACCGGAGTGCCCGGCCTTTTCTCCCCGAATGCCGGCTTCGTGCGCATTGTCATCCCATCTTCGCAGGAGCTATCCGACAACCATGAACGCGACAGACGAGAAAGCCGTCTATATTACCCCCGAAGGCCTGCAAAAGCTCAAGGAAGAACTGGCCTGGCGCGAGGGCGTCCGCCGTCGCGAAATCGCCGAACAAATCGAGGCAGCCATCAAAGAAGGCGATCTCTCCGAAAACGCCGGCTATGACGAGGCCAAGTACCAGGCCGGCATGAATGAAGGCCGTATCAAAGAACTCAGGGAGAAGATCAAGAACGCGGTCTTGATCAAGGCCAGCAACGGTCCTGCCGAAGTCGTCGAATTGGGCCGCACGGTTACCGTCAAAGACCTGGAATTTGACCAGGAAGAGGTGTACACTATCGTAGGTTCGGCCGAAGCCGATCCCGGAAACGGCCGTATTTCCAACGAATCTCCCATCGGACAGGCACTGATGGGCAAACGGGTTGGCAGCACCGTGCGTGTCAACACACCCGGCGGCGAGCTACAGTTTAAAGTCCTGCATATCGAATAGACAGGACCCCCCGTCTCATTTTCGTGCTGACATGACCGACACCATCGCTCCCACCGAGCAAGAACTACTGGACCAGGAACTCGCGCGCCGGGAAAAACTGGAGCGCCTGCGCGCCGCGGGCATCGATCCCTATCCCCCGCGGGTGGAACGCACCCATACCGCGGCCGAGGCTATCGCTGCCTACCGCGAGGGGCAACTCGGCGAGGAAGACGTCGTCAAACTCACGGGACGCCTGGTCGCGCGCCGCATCATGGGCAAGCTCACCTTTGCACATATTGAGGATGGGAGCGGCAGGGTACAGATCATGGTGCGTCGTGATCTGCTCGGCGCGGAGCGATACAACGAGTTCTTCAAGAAGGACATCGACTTGGGGGACTTTGTCGGCGTCGCCGGTACCATGGGCGTGACCCGAACCGGCGAGGTTACCTGCACGGTGACGGATATCCAACTCCTGGCCAAGACGCTCAAGCCCCTGCCCGACAAGTGGCACGGTCTGAAGGACCCGGAACTCCGCCAGCGCCAGCGTTATCTCGACCTGCTGGCCAACCCGGAAGTACGCGAGGTCTTCAGGCGACGGGCTGCCATCGTGCGGGCACTGCGCGAATACCTCGATGGCGAGGGCTTTCTCGAAGTTGAAACGCCCATCTTGCAACCGATTTATGGGGGCGCAGCTGCCGAACCTTTTGTCACATATCACAACTATCTTCATCAACAACTCTATCTGCGCATCAGCTTCGAGCTCTATCTCAAGCGTCTGCTGGTCGGAGGCTACGAGCGGGTCTACGAGATCGGTCGGGACTTTCGCAACGAAGGCATCAGCCACAAACACAATCCCGAGTTCACCCAGCTGGAGTTCTACGAAGCCTACACCGACTACAACGGGGTCATGGCTCGCACTGAGGAAATGCTCGCGTATGTGGCTCAGAAAGTCATGGGCAGTCTCAAGATCCCCTGGGGCGACGAGGAGATCGACTTCACGCCTCCGTGGCCCCGCATTCCCCTGCGACAGGCGATTCTCGATGCCAGCGGGATCGACTACGAAGACTACCCGGATGCCGACAGTCTGCGCGCGGTCATGCGGGACAAGGGGCTGGATGCACCCGCAGATGCCTCCCGTGGCAAACTGATCGACAAACTCCTGGGCCATTTTGTCGAGCCCAATTTGATCCAACCCACCTTCCTCATCGACTATCCCCTCGATGTCTCGCCCCTGGCCAAGAGAAAGCCCGGCACCAGGGATACGGTGGAGCGATTCGAGGGCTTCGCCGGAGGTATGGAGATCTGCAATGCCTTCAGCGAGTTGAACGATCCCCTTGACCAGCTCGAGCGTTTCCTGGCTCAACGCCGCGATTTCGACATGGGGGACAAAGAGGCGCATCCCATCGATGAGGACTATGTCAACGCGTTGATGTACGGATTGCCGCCTACGGGTGGCTTTGGCATGGGCATCGATCGCCTGACCATGCTGTTCTGCGGGCAGACCAATATTCGGGAAGTGATTCTGTTCCCACACCTGCGGCCAGAGTCCTGAGGCAGGCGGAAATGATGGCGCCTGATCTGGCCCGCACCGTCCGCGGGTGAGGAGCACGCCCCATGGCTCCTTTGCACGTCGCCATCATCTGGCACATGCACCAACCGTATTACAGGCCACCGGGCAGCGATGAAGCATTGCTTCCCTGGGTGCGTCTTCATGCTACCAAGGATTATCTCCACATGGCGCAGGCAGTGGAGCCCTATCCGGACGTGCATGTGACCTTCACGCTGGTGCCTTCGCTGGCAGAACAGTTGCAGGACTACGCCCGGGGCCGGCTGCACGACCGGCTCATGAAGCTGGCGCGGCAGAGCTACTTCAGTCCGGATGACAGGCGTTACCTGCTCAATATCTGCTTCAGTATCGATTGGGATAATGTCATCCGACGCCATCCGCCGTACGCGGCCCTGCTGGACAGGCGACATCTGGCCCTGCTCAATCCCGACTATTTTTCCGAGCAGACCTACCGCGATCTGATCGTCTGGTTTAATCTGGCCTGGACCGACCCCAATTTGTTGGAAAGAGATGAGGTGCTGGCGGGACTGGTGGCGAAGGGGCGGGGGTTCACCATGGAGGATGTGGAGAAGTTGGAAGTGCGTCATCGCCAGATCATAGGCGATGTGCTTCCCACCTACCGGCGGCTGCAGGAGCAGGGGCAGATCGAGATAATCACGGTCCCGTATTTCCATCCTATTCTGCCGCTGCTCGTCGATTCGGAGATCGCGCGCCGCGCGACGCCCGGCCTGCCCTTGCCCGAGCCGCCCCTGCGGGCGCCCGAAGATGCCCAGGCACAGATCGACCTGGCCGTCGCTTTTCATGAACAGCTCTTGGCACGGCCGCCGCAGGGCATGTGGCCCAGCGAGGGTGCGGTTTCGCCCGAGATCCTACCCCTTGTCGCGGGTGCGGGCATCCACTGGCTGGCCAGTGACGAGGCCATCCTCGGCCGCAGCCTGCGCCTCTATTTCGAGCGGGATGATGGCGGGTTCGTGAAACGGCCTGACATCCTGTACCGGCCGTATCGTCTGGCCACGCCCCGCGGCGATGTAGCTATGGTTTTCCGCGATCATGTGCTTTCCGACCGGGTGGGCTTTGTCTATCGACACCTGAACGGCGAGCAGGCAGCCGAAGATATGATTGTGCGACTCAAGCACATCCAGCACCAGCTCCGGCACGGGCCGACGCCGCCCCTGGTCAGCATCATCCTCGATGGGGAGAATGCCTGGGAGTACTACGAACATAATGGCGATGTCTTCTTGCACAGTCTCTATCGCCGACTGCAAGAAGACCCCGACCTGCAAGCCGTGACCGTGAGCGAGCATCTGCAGACGTACCCGCCGCCGACGACCCTGAGCGAACTGGCCTCCGGCTCCTGGATCCGCGGGGATTTCACCACCTGGATCGGCGACCCCGAACATACCGAGGCCTGGCGGCGCCTGCGGGACGCGCGGGAGGTGTTGCTGACCTGGGCGGAGAGAGAAGGTGAGGACGAAAGATGGCAGGTGGCCCGAAAACATCTATTCGCGGCCGAGGGTTCCGACTGGTTCTGGTGGTACTCGCGCCATAACAGCAGCGCGCAGGATGCGTTGTTCGACCAGGCTTTCATCGATCATCTGTCCGCGGTCTACCAGGCCCTGGGCGAGACGCCACCCCCTGAAGATCTGTTGCCCATCCAGGGCGCACAGTGGCGCAAGCCGGTGCCGGTGCAGCCCATCAGCCCTCGTCTCACGGCCGAGCCCGATCCTGCCGCGCAGTGGGCCAGCGCGCAGACGCTACGCCCAACCGCTACAGGTGGCACCATGCAACAGGCAGGAGGTGTCATCCGTGCATTGCGCTACGGCAACGATGCCCACCATCTCTATCTGCGCCTGGAACTGGAAGACGCCATCGCCGCGCACCAGGTGGAGATCGCGCTGGCAGTCGAGCAGGAGCACTATCTGCTCAGCCTGGGCAAGGGGCACACCAGTCTTTTCCTTTACCGCCTGCGCAATGGAGACCATCACCATCTGGGCGCGATCACGGCGCGCGTCTCGGGCAAGATCCTGGAAGCAGCCATTCCTCTGGCCCGAGTGGGGCTGGCGCCGGTGACGGCGGCGCGAAATGCGAGCCTGACGGTCAGCATCGACCCTCACGGCCCCTCGCCCGAGCGCCTGCCCGCGGAGGGAAGCCAT
>RFJM01000510.1 GCA_003694905.1 Caldilineae bacterium | reverse complement strand
GGTATGGGCTCGAAGCTGATCTCCAGTTCCGGTCTCTGGGCGGGGTCCCAGTGATCGGAGCTGCTGAGGGTGCGCTGCCCCCCGTAGGCGGCATCGCGCGGCACCAGAACCAGGCCGAAGTTCTGGGCGGGATCCGCGGCCCAACTCTGCAGGGCCGGGAGGATACCGGCCGTGACGATGCCCGGAGTGGTGCGGTTCAGCTGGAACGAGCCGATGGGCTGCGCCTCCCAATCCTGCCCGCTGCTCCCGCCCGGACCGCCCGACCAGGGCCGGCCACCGGCGGCCTGATTGTAGGTAGCGGTGGTTTCGTCCCAGTCGTGGAGCATGCGATACAGATCGACCGTCATAGGCGGGCCTGTCCCGGCATCGTAGAGTTTGAGATTGGCCGCGGTGAGGCGGATGTTGTTAGGCAACACGCCGTTGAGGTCGAAGCGAAGCAATGTCTTGAGCACGCCCGGCCGTAGCAAGAGATGGGCACTTTTGCCGTAGTTGCTGTCCGGGCTCCACTGGTGCAGATAGGTATCGGTGGTGCCCTCGTAGTTGTGGCCTTGTTGCAGGCTGATGGTGCCGGGTAGCAGGCCGCGGTTGGGATAGATGTCCAGCCGGGTGACGCCGGCAGGGACGGTCCAGTCGAGCCGGCCGTTGCGCAGCGCGGTGACAAAAGGCTGGGTGCCCTGGCTGCTGTTGGTCTGGGAAACCACGTAGCTCACATCGACGTCAAGTCCCATGCGGGCGATGTCGAAGCTGAGGTTGATCTCCTGGGTATCGGTGATGGTGAGGTAGACATGCTCGCTCGCGGGATCGAGGGTGGCATCCACCTCGGTGAACTCGTACCACTGGTCAGCCTGGCGAGGGCTTTGCAGGTCCAGCCAGTAGAAGGCCTTGGATTCGTCGGTGCGGATATGGAGTCGGGTTGGACGGTCGGTGCGGGTGTAGGGCTCCATGAAGTGCACGGCCCACTCGCCGTTGTAGGGGGAGGGGTCTTCACCGTGGTTGCCGTGGTACCACTGCAGTTCGACATGCACGGGCGCGAAGGCATTGACGGCGCTGTAGAAGTCCTGCGCGTGATGTGGCAGGACGGTGGTATCGACGTCGCCGTGGACGATGGCCAGGGGCAGGTTGCTCAGGTTTCTGGCCAGTTCCAGGGGACTGCGCCGGCGGTATTCGAAGGGGACTTCGGCCGGTGTGCCCGTCGTTTCGGTGACGATCTGGGTTTGGCGGAATTCATTCTGCTCGTAATACCAGTCCCGCAAATCGGTGATGGCCTCGTGGGTGACGGCGGCGGCGAAGATGTCGGGGTACTTGGCGGCCAGGGTGCCGGCAGCCATCCCTCCCATGCTAAAGCCACCCACATAGATGCGGTCGCGGTCTATGGGATAATGGGCCAGCATGTAGTTGATGAGAAGGATGGCGTCGTGCTGGGTGCGCAGGGAGGCGAGGGCCTGGCCGTGAGGCATGTTGCCGCGCTGCTGCGGAGAGACCGCGAACCAGTCCCGGTCGACGACGGCGTTGGTGTAGTCGGTCATGAAGGGGTCGTAGGGGCCGCCGTTCCAGCCGTGAAAGAGAAGGAGAAGGGGGCGCTTGGGTGTGGAGGGTGCTGTCGGGGAGAGGACTACGGCATCGACCAGAGTGTCGCCCTCGCCGGGAAACTGGATGTCCTGGAAGACGCTGTACTTGAGGTCGGGGCCGCGCACGCGCAGAGCCGCGTAGGTGAAGCCGTAGGAGTCGTTGGAGCCGGGCTGGATGGAAAGGCGCACGCTGTTGGCACCGGGATGGAGCAGCTCTGGGGGCAGAGGGTACTCACGGGTATTGGCGGGGTTGGTGTTGTCGCAGATGCCGTAGCCTTCGGGGTGGACGGTGAGCCCGATATCTTGCCCGTTGATGAGGATGGGGTGCGCGCTACCGTCACGCACATTGTCGGCCCGCAGGAGAAGGGTTGCTTCGGTGATGGTGCCGGTGTAGGGCAGGGCCAGGATGAGTTCGTGGACGGGTGCCTGGTTCGGGGCGGAGGGATCGGGCGGGTCGATGACGATGCGGCAACCGCGCATCTCGTATGAGAGGACTTCGGTAAGCGTGTTTTGGCCGGCGCGCGCGTCGGGCGCGACCAAAAGGGCCAGGACACCTAGCAGAGCCAGCGCCAGGGTGATGGCCGATAGAAGGTGGCTATGGCGAGCGGGAGGGGTGGTTCGTGGGTGTGGCTGCAATGTCATGGCGGAGAGGAGGGGGCATTGAAACGCGAGCGAATCAAGACGCGCCATTATACCCGTGGGGCAGGGAGGGGGACAAAAGCAAAGGCGTGATCGAAAGTGGGGATGAGACCCTGCACGGGATCAAGGTACTACGCCAAAACGGCGAGGAACTTCCCAGGGGGAAGCTCCTCGCCGCGCGCGAATGAGGGGCCGACCGGGATGCGCGCTCAGCGTTGCTTCATCTGCAAAGGGGTATACATGCGGCCCACGGTGGCATAGTTGCCGAAGGCGGTTTCCAGGGTGACCTGAGGATTGAGGGCCACGAGTACTTCGAGGACGGTGCTGGAAGCCATGCCCCAGGGGAGGACTTCGCGGACGAGATAGGCGTCTGGCGCGGGGAGGTCGGGGAAGCGTACGTAGCCGTCGCCGCCGGTTGTGCCGCGGGTGATCTCCTGGCGCTCGGGCCAGGAGTAGAGGATGACGGTGGCGTTGGGGAGGGGAGGCTCGCCGGTTTGGTAACGGCCGTCGCGGTTGAGATCATGCCAGACGAAGGCATGGATGGTGCCGCGCGGAACGGGCGTGGGCGTCGGGGTGACGGTAGGGGTAGGGGTGGGGGTGGGGGCCAGGGCCAGGCCGAAGTTGACTTGCAGGGAACCCGTGCCCGGTGCCAGCCAGTGGTTGCGCTGGGTGGTGGTGACCCAACCGGCCGGAGGAAGCACAACCAGTTCATAGGTCTGGGGTGAGAGACCCGCGAAAAGGTAGGTGCCGTTGGCGCCGCTGGTGGTCTGGCGGAGGAGTTGGCCCTGGGTGTTCTTGAGTTGGAGGGCGATGTCGGCAAGGGGGGATTCCAGAGGGTCGCCGTCGCGCAGGCCGTTGCGGTTTTCGTCGTGCCAGATGAGCCCGTAGATGCGCCCGCCTTCAGGTGTCGGTG
>RFJM01000067.1 GCA_003694905.1 Caldilineae bacterium | reverse complement strand
GGGTGGGTTCGGGCGCCTGGGCGGGTTGTTCGCCGCCCGCGGGGGCCGGCGCCGGAGCAGGGGCTGCAACCGGGGCGCAGGCGCCGAGAACAAGCGCCGCCACCAGCATGGCGCCGAGTAAGAGCAGTGGTCGATTGATTCGTTTCATCGGGTCCTCCTGTAGCGGACTAAGAGAAAAAGGGCCTGAAGGTACATGATTCAGCTTAGCATGGCGCAGTTACAAAAGGGTTACAGGTAAACGGCAAAGAGCACCGGGTGGACATCACGGTACGGTCCAGCGCCAGAGGGACACCGCGAAGGAGATGCCCCCGCCCGAGGTGCAGAAGAGCACGTGGTCGCCCGCCCTCGGCCCGCGCCCCCGGCGGATGGCGTCGTCCAGCGCCATGACGACGCAGGGAGAGCCGGTGTACCCCCATTTGTCCATCACCCAGTGGGTTTTCTCCAGCGGCTGGCCCAGTGCCTCCATGACCGCCTCGATGGTGCGCAGGTTGAGCTGGGTGAAGAGGAAAAGATCGATGTCGTCAAGGGTAAGCCCCGCTTTGCTCACGGTTTTCCGCACCAGGGGCGGCCAGTTGTCAAGATTGAAGGTCTTGGGGAACTTGCGCACGAACTTCACCGCGGGTGGCCCATACTGCGCCAGGTTTTCGGGCGTACAGGGGCGGAAGGCCCCACCACAGTAAATGCCCAGGCCGTCGTGATAGGCGCCCTGAGCCGCAAGGGTGCTGGCCAGGAAGCCGGGCTCCTTACCTACGCCCAGGACGACGGCTCCGGCACCGTCCGCGAAGAGATTGGCCGTATACTTGTCTTTCAGATCCAGGAAGCGACTCATGCCGTAGCCGCCGGCCACCAGTACATAACGCATATCCGGATCGGTGGCGAGATAGCGGGCACCCAGGTCCAGGGCCGTGACCCAGCCCGCACAGGCACTGTTGATGTCGAAGCAGCCGGCGTTGACCGCGCCCAGCTTGTGTTGCACCACCACCGATGTGGCCGGGGAAAGATAGTCGGGCGTATCGGTGGAGACGATGAGCAAGTCGATGTCGGCAGGGGAGAGGCCCGCGTCCGAGAGAGCCTGTCGGGCTGCTTCGGTGACCAGGTCGGAGGTGGTCTGCTCGGGCGTCATCCACCGGCGCTCGCGGATGCCCACGTTTTCGACCAGCCAGGCGTCGGTTTCTTCCCCGAGCAGCGCATCGATCTCGGCGTTGGTCACCACCCGCTCGGGCACATAACTGCCGGTGGAGAGGATCTGAGCAATGCGATTCATGTCGCGGCCTCCAGCAAAAAGTCGAGGACGGCGCGTACGGTGGCCTCGGGTTTTTCGATGGGGAAGAGATGTCCGGTCTGGGGGATCACCTGCAGGCGGGCGTTGGGCAGTTTGGCCACGAGCAGGTCTGCGTTACCCGCCGGCACCACGCGGTCATCATCACCGGTCAGTACCAGGACCGGCATCTGCAGCGCGGCCATGCGCTCGGCCACCTGTTCTTCGGTCAGCGCCGACATACCCGCGCCGGCCATCACCTGCGCCTGGAACTGGGCAGGTGGTACGGGATTGGTCAGCCGGTAGTCGATCAGCTCCTGCACCACATCAGGATGCGCGGCGGGAAAGGAGGGATGCAAGGCCACGCGGATACCGCGGCGGATCAGGTCCATGGGATCGCCTTCGCGGCGGGTGAGCACATCCAGAGCCTCGGGCGTAATAGGCACGACCTGCATGCCGCCGTGGGTGGTGCTTCCCAGGATCAGCCGGTCGACGAGATCCGGCCGTGTGACGGCCAGCTCCTGCGCCACGAAGCCACCCAGGGAGTGGCCGAATACGTGGGTTTTCGGGATTTCCAGCGCCTCCAGCAAGCCGATGGTGTCGGCCGCCATCTGAGGAATGGTATAGGGACCGGGGGGCTTGCTGCTGCCACCCGCGCCGCGATTGTCGAAGGTGATGACCCCGAAGTGTTTGGCAAGACCGGGGACGATCTTGTGCCAGAACCAGCCGCCGTAACCGATGCCGGCGATCAACAATAACGGCGGACCTTCGCCGTGGATCTCGTAGGCGATCTCGATCTGGTTGCTCTTTACGGTGGGCATGACAACCTCCCTCGCGCCTCCTGCCGGCGGGGTCGGGTATGTTCACGACGCCGGGGCAGGCGACGCGGATGAACAAGGTTCGTGACTGTGGTCGCTGAATGAATGCCGTCTGCGTGAGCCTGGGCGCAGGGTGGGCTTGCGGGAAAGCCTGCTCAGCCCATGAGCATCTCCCGCAGGCGCTTCTTGTCCACTTTGTTGGCGCCCGTCTTGGGCAGGGCCTGACAGAAGATGATACGCTTCGGGATTTTGTAGCCGGCCAGTCGCTCGCGACAAAAAGCCAGCAGCTCATCGACTGAGACTTCCCGGTCCGGTCGTGGGACGACGGCTGCCCAGCCAACCTCCCCCCACTTTTCGTCGGGGACACCCACCAGCGCGGCCTCGGCCACGGCCGGGTGGGCGTGTAGCACGCTTTCCACCTCGGCCGGGTAGATGTTCTCCCCGCCGGAAATGATCATGTCCTTGATGCGGCCCATGATGGAGTAGCAGCCGTCTTCGTCCACCATGGCCAGGTCGCCGGTGTGTAGCCATCCCCCGCGCAGGGCCTGGGCCGTGGCTTCGGGATTGTTGATGTAGCCCGAGAACAGATGGGGGCCGCGGATCAACAGCTCTCCGATTTCGCCGGGAGGCAGGGGCCGGTCGTTCTCGTCTACGATCTGCAATTCGATGTGGAAAAGGGGATATCCTACGGCGCCGGGTTTTGTCCGCACCTGTTCGGGCGGTAGCCAAAAGGTGTTGGGTCCGGCTTCGGTCAGGCCGTAGCCGGTCTTGAACTCCACCCCCTTCTCCCAGAAACGCTCGAATACCGGCAGGGGACAGGGTGCACCGCCGCTGATCAGAAACCGACAGCGGCTGAAATCGGCCGTGTCCCAGCGGGGATGGTTCTGCATCATCACGAACATGGTGGGCACGCCGAACCAGACCGTGACGCGGCCACTTTCCAGCAGGTCGAGGGTCTGGTCCACGTCGAAACCGCGGCAGACAATACTGGTCCCACCAAGATAGACCAACGGCGCGGTGAAGACGTTGAGACCGCCGGTGTGGAAGAGGGGCGCGTTGAGAATGGTGACGTCATCGGGGGAAAGGCCCCAGGAGATGATGGTGTTGACGGCATTGGCCGTCACAGCCCGATAGGAGAGCACGGCCCCTTTGGGAAGCCCGGTGGTGCCGCCGGTGTAGCAGATCAGCCACGGGTCCTCGGCCTGCAAGGGCGGGCGTTCGGGTGCAACGGTAGGGTGGTTCTCCCGCGCTGCCAGGGTGAGGTCTCCTGGCTCCAAGGCCTGCTCCAGGCTTATCCAGCAGATGTTGGGCAGGGCGCGGCGCAGCGGCGGCAGCCTGTCTGCAAAGGCAGGGTCGTAGACCAGCACTTTGGGGGGGGTCTGCTGCAGGATGTCTGCGAGCTCGTGCGCGGTCAATCGCCAATTCAGATTCTGTAGCACACCCCCGGTCTTGTTCATGGCGAACCAGACGTCGAGATAGGCCACGCAGTTTCTGGCCAGAATGGCGACGAGGTCGCCCTTTTGCACCCCTGCCTCGCCACACAAGAAATGCGCGGTCTGATTGACCCGGGCATTCCAGCGCTCGTAGGTGATGGTGTCATCAGCAATAGTGTCGACCAGCGCTACCTTCTCGGGCGAGAGCCAGGCGCGGCGGGTCAACCAGTCAGGTACCGAGTCCATCATCCTCCCTGCTCCTCCTCAGGCGATTGAGGGCCACATAGCGGCTGACAAAGTGCTCCACTTCTTCCCAGGTGGTAAACCGCACCTCGTTCCCCGATTGGACATGACGAATGGAACCGCGATAGGAGGGAGCAACATCGGCCGTCTCTTCGGAGATGAAGCGGATCAGAAACGACTGGATAGAAGGGGGCTGTGCCATCGTAGGGATCTGCGGGACTTCCGCGCGAATAAAGTATCCCATGAGCGCGGTAGAAGGATGTCTCCACGATAGCACATGAGTGTAACGCTGCGGTTACAGACTAGCGCGGGCCTCTTCTATGAGGCGCCGGTATAGTTCTCGGGTCTCGGCGGTGGGGGCGATGCCGAGCTCCTCCTCCAGGGCTTGGGCGCATCGCTTAAAGGTGCGCGCCACCTGTCCCGCGTCGCCCAGTTGGGCATAGGCCATCATCAGATGGCGATAGGCGCGCTCCCAGCAGTTGTCACAGGCGAGGATGCGCTGGCACAGCGCTCCCGCTTCGTGAGGACGGTGTTTGTGCAGGTAGTACTCGCTGAGCGCGTCGGCGGCTTGCAAGAACTGCACGACGAGTTGCTCTCGCAGGGGAGCGGCCCAGTTTTCATAACGGGCGTCCGGCAGAAATTCCCCCTTGTACAAATCCAGGGCCTTGGCCAGCTTGGCCGCCAGGGCATCGGGCAGGGGGCGCGGGGCCGTCTTCAGCCTGCCGGCGATGCTCAGGAATTCCCTGGCATCGAGCCAGAGGTCGGCTTCCGGCCGCAGGCGGTAGAAAGTACCCTCGCGGACGATGTAGGCGGATTCACCACCCGGCTTGCGGTCGGGCTCCAATACATTGTAGAGGGTGGCCAGCGCCACTTTGAGATTGGTGCGGGCTTTGTCGTAGGGTAGATCGGGCCACAGGTACTCGACGATCTGGTCTCGCTCCAGGGCTTCGTCGTAGAAGGAGAGGAGGAGCTGAAACAGCAGCCGGGAGCTTTTACGCTGCCATCCTCCGGGCGGGATGAAATGGCGCCCGCGCCAGACCTGAAACTCGCCCAAGGTGTACACTCGAAGCCGGTAGCCCGGATGCAGAGATATGTCCGGCAGGCCCAAGCGCTTGAGGTAGAGGGTGGCCGTGGCCGCCTCGATGTTGTGATCGCGGGCATAGATCAGCAAGGGCACCAGGATG
>RFJM01000509.1 GCA_003694905.1 Caldilineae bacterium | reverse complement strand
GGTGTGAGGTCCGGCAGGACGAAGGAGAACAGCCCCAGGGGGAACTCCAGAGGTTGGGGCAGGGTGGAGAGTGGCGGCGGAGCAAGGGCACGGGCGTCGGCGATGCCGACATCGGGTGGGGCTACCAGGGTGACATATGTGCCGTCGGCAGCATTGGGCAGCGAGGTAACATGAGCCTGGCCGGCGTCGGGGATGCCGTCGTCGTTGCCGTCACCCCCGTTGGGAGCACCTGCTTCGATCTCGTCGGGAATGGCGTCGTCATCATTGTCAGGCCCGGTGATGAGCAGGGGCCAGCTCTCCACGGCCGCGGTAGGTGTCCCGCCCTTTGCCGTGGCCAGAAGAAGCGGCTCCAGTCGCAGACCCGCGTCCCGGGCTGCAGGACCTACGTCTTGCGCGGCAGCGCCCGCGCCGGTGAAGACGAAGATCGCAGCCTGCGTGGCCGTGTTGATACCTGTGGCAGACAGCAGGTTGAAGCGTATGGCATCGCCGGCGTAGCCGGGATTGCAGAATCCCAGGATCCGATCGCCATCGCCGGCCCGGCAATCCTGCACCAGCAAGGCAGCCGGATTGTAATGCAGGAGGAAGGTGCCTGCGGTCAGGGGATCGTCCGGGCTCGGCACGATGGTGAGAGGCAGTGTGAATGTGCTGCCGGTGCTGAGATAGGCGGGTCCGTCACCCAGTCGGAGGGTCAGGCCCTCACCACCCGCGGCCGGGGGGATCAGCGTGATGCGCCCCTCGAGTGTCTGCACCGGCAGGGGGCTCCCTCGCGGATCGGCAAACGTCAGAGGATGAAGGGTGAGGGCGCTGGTGCCGCCTATCGCCGCCCCGGCAGCCGCTTGCCAGCGGATCGAGGCCAGCGTCAGGTCCCCGCTGATCCCGGACGATGAGAGGATGTTGAAGCGCAGTTCACCTGCCCCGGCTTTGAGGTTGCACATGGCGTTGTCGGCCGCGGGTGTCAGGGTGCATCCTACCGGTTGCACGATCTGGGGATCGAAATGCAGGCCCAGCGTCACGGCCCCAAAGTTGTTCGCGCCCTCTACCCGCACCGGGGTGCTGAGGACGCCGTTGGCCGCCAGGTCAAACTGCCCGCCATCGCCGCCATCGCCCAGGCGCAGGAGAGCTACACCCGCTCCACTGCCCGCACCAACCGTGATCGTCCCCGCGTGGGTCTGTACCGGCAGGGGCGTGCCATCCCTGCGTCCGAAGCTGTGTACGGTGAGGCTGAGGGGGGAACTGGCTCCCACCGGGGCTGCGGCCGCGGGGGTGAAGATCACCTCCCATACGGGCAGCGAGCCGTTGAGGCCCGCCTGCGAAACGAGGCTTGCGCGCAGGTGGTCGCCGTATACGCTGCAGAAACTCCAGTCGGCGGTCGCCTCGGGACGAGGACGGCAGCCCAGGGCGCGCACGACGGCCGGTTCGAGGGACACCGACAGGGTTGCAGCACCCAGATCTTCCACCTGGCTCAGCCATACCGGCACCGTGGTGGTGAGCCCGGCCGACACGGCAAATTGACCGTCCTCCTGCGGTGAGCCCAGCCAGACGCCGGCGCGCTGGCCGCCGGGAGATCCCAGGGTGACATTGGCGCCCAGCGGCAAGAGATAGAGGGGCTCGCCGCGCGAGCCGACCGCCGAGTCGATGAGAGGTACGATGGGGCTGGTCGCGCCGGCGGAGGCGCCGGGCGCGGCCCCGAAGCGCAGTTCATAGGCCTGGACCACGCCCTGCAGAGCTGAGGGCGCGACGAGATTGAGCCTGATCAGACCTTGCGCGGGGTCGAAGTTGGGATTGCAGGCCCCCATGAGGGGCGCCAGCACGCGGCACGGACCGGGCTGTAAGACGGTCGGGTCGTAGTCCAGCAGGAGATCCAGGGTGTGGAGGCTATGGGCACCGGTGATGGCGAGGGTAACCGAGAGGGTGAGGGTCTGCTCGGCGGGTAGGGCATAGGGTCCATGCCCCGGCTCCCCCACCTGCACCAGGCCATCCTCTCCCACTGCCCCACCCACCACCTCCACCCGACTTCCTGCGGTAGCGACCGGCAGGTTTTGGCCTTGGGGCGTAGCCAGTTGCACGGCCGTCGGCGTCACTACGCTGCTGCTGCCGACGGCGTCTCGCGCCTGAAAGGCAATGCGAAAGAGAGGCTGTTCGCCACTGACACCGGCAGCCGAGAGCGCGTTGAACTTGATCGCATCGGCCGCGTAGTGGAGGTTGCAGACGCCGCTATCAAAGGCGCTGCCGGCAAGCCTCTCACAGCTCACGGGACTGAGCACGGCCGGGTCATAGCCGATGACGGCCGACACGGTGCCCACATCGGCTGCATCGTAGAGCGTCACGGGCAAGGTAACGACATCGCCGGCGCGTACGCTGTAAGGCGTGGCGCGACCATCGCCTACTTGCACAAGGGCCACCCCGTTGGCGAGCGGCAACGCCGCCGCGGGGCGCAATGCGATGCCTGACAGGAACAACAGCAAGGAGGAGGCCAGACCGGCCCAGAGCAACTGCTGCAACCGGTGCCGGACATGAAGAGACATGATGCTCAATGGCGCTGTACGGGAAGATAGAGGGTGCGCTCGTAGTCGCTGTCGCTGGCCGGGACGCTCTCTGTCGAAGCCAGAGGGCGATCAGGGAAGAGCACAGGGAGATAGAGGCGTGATGACGGCGCCGGCGGCGCGGGAATGTCGCCCGGGGCTGTCTGGGGTGGGGCAGATGCCTGGAAGCGCCAGAGCAAAGGCAGGTAAAGCGGATAGCTGCCGTCGCCGGGAATGGGGATGATTTCGGGGGCGGCCAGTTGCCAGGCCAGCGTGGCCCCGCGGGTATCGACGGCATCGACCACGGCCAATGAGAAGGCCGAGAGCAGCGCGGCGTCGTTCAGCACGCCGTTGCGGCGGAAGGTAAGTGTGGCGAGGGGGGTATCGTCGCCGAGTCCCGCCAGCCTCACGGCGTTGACCCGCGCCACGCCCGGTGCGTAGTCGATGTTACAGGCCGACATCTCCGTTCCCGCCGGTGCGGCTTCTGCGCAGGCAGCAGGAGTCAGCGCTGCCATGTCATAGACCAGCTCCAGGGTGGCGGCGCCAAATGACGGTTCGGCGCCGGCCCACACCCGCACGGTCACCTGGTCCCCGGCAGCTTCCGGCTCGATCTGCAGGTGCAGGTTGAGCTGTGTGCCCTCGGGGGCGCTGCCCCGCTGCTGGCTGGCGGCGGTGGGACGGTCGGGGCAGTCGACGCCGGGCATGCCCACGTCGCATTGCAGGATGCGCAGGGCGTCGCTGGCGTTGCAGAGGCCGTCTTGCACGATGTCGCACAGGGGCAGATAAACGGTGCGGGGGCCGGGCGGGAAGGTGGTGACGCCCGGGATCAGGCCCACGTCGTACTTGAGCACCAGCAGGGCATCGGCCGAGTCGCGGCGGCCGCTGGCGTTGACATCGCCCAGGGGGTAGGCGTCGGGCCCGGAGAGGAAGAGGTCGAGGCGCTGTGTGCGGCCTATGCCGTCCAGCGGGATGGTGAAGGCGTTGGCCACGATGCCGTTGCTGCCGGCGAACATGGCCGGGCTGCCGTTGATCTGGAAGCTGATGCTTTCGCCGGGCCGGACGCTATCGGCGTCATAGTCGGTAACCGAGGGATCGTACTGGCGCAGGGGGATGCTGAGCACGTAGCTGAGGTCGGTGCCGGCGATGGGGGCGATGTCCGCCGTGAGCTCGCCCCCGCGCGGCAACAGGACTTTCACGGTGCCGCCCTGCAGGGGCTGGCCGTCGCGCCGCACGGTGCCGTAGAGGGTGAAATCGGGCAAAGGCAAGGCCGAGGAGGAGGTGGCGGCCTGCACGCTCTGCACCATGAGCCCGGCCACATCCTGTGTCTGCGCGGCATCGGCCTGCTGCGCGACCGCGGTGCCGGCGTAGGCATAGGTCTGGAAGTAGATGTAGATGTCGGTCACATCTTCGATGAAGCGTTCGATGCCGATCTGTGGGTCGGAAAGGAGGGTGGCGCCGGGGATGACCAGCAGCCACTGGGTGTTCCACACCGAGCGCCCGATCAGGCGCGTATCGGTGTTCAATTCATTGGGCGAAAGTGTCGGGGAGTAGGGGTAGGCCCGGAAGCGAGCGTAGGGTTTGATCTGGTAGATCTGGCCGTCAAGGCCGTGGATGCTCGGGATCCAGTCGGGGTTTTCCATGTCGGCCTGGGTGATGGGATAGGGTACCGGCAGCAGTTGCTCGGTGACGTTCCAATAACGAATGAGGTTGCTGGAATTCCGTGGCCGCCCCACATCCTTGCCGGCGGGCAGCAGATAGACGCGCGGGGTTTGGGCCAGACGGTTGGTGTCGTAGTCCTTGAACCACACGCCCACGTTGGCGATTTTGGTGCTGAACTGGCTGGCATCGTAGGCGCTGTCGCCGGGGCCCAGAGGCCAGCCGAAGAAGTTCTTGCCTTCGGTAATGGTGGTGGCGATGGGGATCACCAGGCCGGGTTGGGGACCGGTTTCGCCGTAGGGGCGCTTGGCCAGGCGGGCAACGGCATCGTTGCTGAAGATGTCGGGCGTATAGTAGCGCATCAGCTCCTGCCGCCACTTGGCATCTGAGGCGTCGCCCAGGCGGAAGAGCTCGCGGCGCAGCGAGAAGCGATTGGCCTCGGCCTGGGGGTTGTTGAAGCCCATCTGGCCCTTGAGCACGGCGAAATTATCGCGCATCTGGGCCAGGGGTTCGGCCAGGCCGCCGGAGCCGGCAATGGGTTCAATGTCCCAGGGGCCGCTGGACCAGCGTATCTCGCCCAGGCTGCGCAGCTCCACGATCTGGCGCAGGAATTTGTCGCCGCTGGCCGGATCATTTCTCGATAGGTTGGTGTCGTAATCGTAGGCCGCGGCCGTGAGGTAGGTGTACATCTGGGCCATATCGAATTGCTTGCGGTATTTGCGGAGGGCGTCGTTCTGGAAGATGCGATAGGCCATGTCGTTGTAGCGCTGTTCGGTGATCTGTCCGGCCCAACGTTTGCGCAGGCGGCTCAGCTTTTGCAGCGTGCGGAAGCCCCGTTGCAGGATTTGATCGTAGTTGCCTTGGGCAGAGTTCCACTGATCCTTGGCCATGTACAGGGCCAGACGTAGTTCTTTCTCTTCCCGCAGCAGTTCGCTCATCTGCTGGGCAAACTGCTTCAGTTCATAGTCCGACTGGATCGCTAGCAGGCGTGTCTCAATGCCTGCCTGGGTGGATTCTTTCGCAACCCCCAGCACCTCAGTAGCAATATTCATGCCGAAAGCGATCTTTTTCAGAGACTCTCTCATGGTCTCACCCGAGAGCGCGATTACGCAGCGCGGAACAAACGATGGATCGTTTGATGTCCCAACCTGCCGTGGTAGACATTGTGTACTTTCATCCGAGATATTCTTGGCGGTTTTTCCGAATTCATCAAATGATCGGGCCGTAATGCGCATGGCGCGAATAAGTTGATCGAGTCCGAAAAGCGTCCAGCGTTCCCCATTCTTGAGAGCCTTGATTTTATCCAGATACGCAGCGCGCGCCTGAATCTTGTTCTGCATGCTCAAGATCCGCTGGACTTGGTTTTGATAGGCCGTAATCGCCATCTCATATTCCAGCCGCGCTTCGGTCAGATCCTGAAGGGCGTTCTGGATCTCACCGGGCGCCTTGCGTGCGCTGTCTTCCGGCCAGGAAGCGGGTTTGAAGCGGCCGCGACCGGCATCGAGGCCTACGCCAATCGTGTAGGTAACGGCCACCGTGCTGGTCACCTCCGGGCATACCAGGTCCGGCGTTACCTGGGTTGGGTCTGTATACTTCAGGCTTTTCAGATAGTTGCCCAGGCATTCCAGCGGCTGGTAGGCGATGGTATATGTTGTCGTTTCCGGAGAACAATGCTCCTCGTTTGTGCTGGCGCAACGCTTCTGTGCATCGGTTAATTCATTGCGATCCCACAGATCGTAGTTGTAGATGTCGGGACCGTCGTAGCCTTCGGGATAGGTGCCGTTGACGCCGATATCGGCATCGTAAGGATAACCGAACAGCTCGATCAATTCGTTGATAAGGGCTGTGTCTTCCTCGATAATGCTGGTCACAAAGTCCCGGCGGTTGTCCTGCGATTGCCGCTGGGCGAGCTTCATTTGATTGGCATAGTCGAAGAGCTTGGTCGTGTTGGCCAGGCTGACGAGGGCGCGGTCGTAGACCTGCTCGAAATGGGTCTTGCCGTCGTGTTCGGGCGTGGTCTTGGTCTGGGCGGGGTCCAGATCGAAGAGGACGGCGTCGGTGGCCAGCCCCAGCGGGTTGAGTCCCTGGTCGGCCTCATCCAGTTGTTGCTGGATGGCGGCGTACTGGTCGACGATCTCGCCCAGGGCGGTCACGGTGCTGCGGTCGATCTTGCGCACATCGCTGTAGCGGGTCTCCTGGGGTGGCAGAATGGCGTTGGCCACGACCCAGTCGAAGTAGGCACCCTGGCCGGCCCGCCGCGCCCAGTCGGCCACGCCCCAGGCCCGGCGCTGCCCGTCGGATGCATCGATGTGGCTGTCCACATATTCCTGGCTTTCGGGCTCTGCGTACTGTTTGCGGTAGGTCAGGTCGACGATCTCGGCGCCGATCTGCGCTTTGTTGGCCGCGGCCGTGGCAAAGCGCTGTTCGTCGTAGTAGTCGACCACCACAGGCGCGCCGGCCACGCCGATGGGTTCGGCGCGCGGGGACCAGGTATAGTTGGGGTGACGCAGAAGCTGGTAGTACTTGCCAATGGCCGTGAGCATGTGGCCCCAGGCGTCGCCATGCCCCTGGGGATACATGATGGCAGCATCTGCCTCGTCCACAAAGCCATCCTGATTCATATCTTTGATGTTGTAGTTGGTGACGTAGGCCACCTCGCCCTCGCCGTTGGTGAAATTCCAGGTCAGGCGGTTGTAGGTGGGCGCGGCGGCCACCCCACCCAGCGTCTCGTCGCGGCCGCGCAGCAGGGCCAATTCCTCGTCAATGGGACCAAAGGCGTCCGGCCGGAACTGATTCATGAAGGCATAGATGGCGGGCGCGCGCATGCCGGCCTCGCCGCCGGTGGTCAGCCCCACCGTGGGATCCAGGGCATCCATGTAGGCATCGTTGCCCAGCAGCATGTACAGATCGGCGATACGCGAGGTCACGTTCAGCAGGGCGGCGTTGGCGCCCTGATCGTTCACACCGGAGTCGATGGAGAGCTTGCGGCCGCGGTCGAGCACGGTTTCGTAAGCCTCGATCAGGCCCATGTTGTTGAGCGTTTCGGGATCGTTGCTGAGGGCGACAGGCCCCTCGTAACGGTGCCCGGCCTGGCGGATCATGTCCACCGTGGTGTTGGTGGGAGCGCTGACGAAGTCGGCGACTCGGGCATCGAAGGGATTGAGAGCTGAGGTGACGCGCTTGATCCAGCCGGGAGCGAATTGCGCTCGCACCTCCGAAGGCTTGGCCGAGGGATCACCGGCGAAAGCGCTCCACTGGTAAGCGTTACCGCACACAGGATAGCCCTTGTAGCGCATGATCAGCCAGTTATCCCGCAGGGTGGTGGGGTTGGCGCCCTCGATGGTTATCTCCGGACCGTCCGGGTCAAGCCACTCAGTCCAGGGATACTCGGGTGGCAGGGCCGTGGGCGAGACGCCGGTGTCGTCCACCGGCGCGATGAACCACTGGAACTGGAACTTATCGGGGCGGCCGCCGAAATCGCCGGTGTGGCGGAGGGTGAGCTTTTCGTCGAAGAGGTTGTCCGACTTGATCACCAGCAGGTTGCCGCGGTAGGTGCTGTCTTCACCCAAATGATTCTTGGTGCAGCCTACTTTGATCACCTGCAACGAGACCGGCAGGCCGCCCAGGCTGGGATCGTTGTTGTAAGCCAGGGTGATGTACCCCGTGCCCGCGGCATTGCCGGCGGTGAGCGCCTTGCCCTTGCCCAGGCCTTCGTAAGGCTCGGGAATGCCGTCGTTGTTGGCGTCCTGCACGCCGATCAGAAAGGCATGATCGGGCTGGCCGTCGCGATAAGTATTGTTGGGACAGACGCTCGAATCGGCCCCCACGGCCGGTCCCTGATTGGTATCGGGTTCGATGTCGTCGCTGGACAGGTAGCCCTGGGAGTCTCGACATAGATCCAGTCCACGAGGGTTCCAGGTGCGCCAGTAAAGGGCTTCAACTGCATCCCTGTAGGGACCGCAGTTCTCGCCGCCCTCGGGGCAAAGGTCCAGCAGCCGTTGCTTGTCGGCCGTGGACATGACGTTGAGCAGCAGCAGGGGATCGCCCTTGATGTATTCTTTGGAAGTACCGTCGTAATAGCCGCGGAAGATGAGGTCACCCGCACCGTCATCGTAGAGCACGCGGCTGCGCAAGGCAAAGGGCAGGGCCAGATTGGGATCGTTTTTATTGCCCACGATGGCCTGGCCGCCGCCGAAGAGCAGGCGCTGGGTTTTGATCACGCCGGGCAGGCTCCAGTTGTCGTTGATCTTCAAATTGAGGTGCACGCGCACCTCTCCCACGGGATCGATGATCTGGGCCACGGTGCGCTGCACCTGGCTGCCCGGGGTGACGATGCGCTGGCTGGCTTCATCCCACTCGCCGGGCGCCAGATCATCGTAGATGCGGCTGACCGCGAGCTGGTTGGCCACGCCGGAGATGCCGCTTTTGGCGCGCTCATACACGGTTTCGCCCACGCTGAGCAAAGGAGGCAACGGCGGCCAGACGGCATGGTAGCCCACATTTAGCACAGTCGTAGTGGCATTCTGGTACCAGGCGAGTCTGTTATCGTTTTCGGAGGCCGAAATGGCGTCGATGAGATCGTCCCCGTTGATATCTGCCGCATACACTGCCCGCGGCCCGTCGACTTCAGTGGACAAGATGTAGGATTTCCAGCCCCCATCTGCAGGACTGCCGTCGTTCTTGTACCATTTAACCTCGTTGTCGGAGTAGAAGGCCGCAACGATATCTGCGTACCCATCGCCGTTCACATCAGCTGGATAGATGGGTACCGAGCTAGTGAAGATAGTGCGTCGCATCCATGCAGTGCCATCGCTGTTGGTGCTTTCGTACCAGCCGACTTCAGTGTCCGACGCGAAAACGACATCCAGATTGTTCTTTTTATCAAGATCTGCTACATGGATTGACTTTATGCTACCCACATTGTCTAGGGTCACAACGGTTTCATGACAATAAGCAGCGAAAAGAGGACAATCTGTCTTACCCTTAATGAGAACAATACTGTTATTGTTGGACGAAATAATATCGATAATATTGTCTTTGTTCACATCTCTCGCGATTATCGAGTCTGCGCCAACTGCATAGATTTGTTGTGGATTACCAAAGTTGAGACCGGTGCCTAAGTTCTCTAGCCACTCGATCGCGCTGTTCGAGGCGTAAACGATATCCAAATGGTTATCATCATTCAGATCAGCCGGATAGATCGCGTTGAAGGGCCCACCGTTCGTGAGGATGGTGTTCTTGCTCCAACTGCTACCACCGCTCTGATTCTTGTACCAGCCGATCTCCGTGTTCGAAGCGTAGATGACATCGGGAGCGTTATCACCATCCAGATCGCCCGGATAGATCGCGTTGAAGCCACCACCGGAAAAGATAGGGTGTCTAGTCCAGAGGCCGCTACCGCCACCCGGATTCTCATACCAGGCGATCTCCGTGTCCGAAGCGTAGATGAGATCCTGTTGGTTATCACCGTTGACGTCCGCGGCGTGCACCCATTTGGTGCCGGTGGCGTCGGTTGCGATGGTGTGAGGGAGGGCGTATGGGATTGTAGTTGTCTGGCTGCCTGCAAGCCGGTCCATCCAGGGTACGCAATGGCCCACGCGATCGGCCTCCGACAGGGTGTTCCCCTGGTCGTCTATCAGGCCCAGGCTGCGGGCATGGGCATCGGTCAGATAGAAGCCCGGCTGGAGGGGATAGAAGTAGAGCACGTCCATGTCGCCGGCGGCGCGGGCCCACAGTTGCCCTTTCCAGTCTTTCCAGAAGGGACGGGCGGTAATATCCGCAGCGCGGGTTTGTGTGCAGGGCTGGATATCGAGCAGGCCGCGCAGGGGCGTAGGCGCATAGACCGGGTTGCCGGCCGTGATGTCATAGCGGAGCTGCTCATAGTCGGGACCGAACAGGGCGACGTTGGCGATGCCCACCTGGGTTGTCTCGCCGGGGGTGCTGAAGGCAGCGGTGGGGGCAAATGTCAGCTCCGACAGCAGCAGGTCGCCGCTGAGGCCGTGCTTTGAGCGCGCCTGTAATTCGATGTGCAGGCGACCGGGAGACTCGATGCGGCAACCATTGGTAGGCAGCTCGGCGAGTGTACCGGGCGCAGCATTGGCGATCGTCACCTCGGTCCACGTCGACAGGGGCGAGAAGACGCCGTTGGTGGCCGTGACCGTGACCGTCCGCCGGCCCTCGCTGCCATAGACATGGCTGACGTCGGGGCCGGCGACGCGCACCGTTCCGTCGCCAAAATCCCAGGTGAACTGGGCGTCGGTGCCGGCGGCCAGGGCTGCACTGAAGTGCATGACATGGTTGGCCCATTGCGGGCTGTCGCTGGTCATCTGCAAGCCATACAGCTCTTCCACGAAGTCGTTGCGGTTGGTCGAGCAATGTGTGGGGGAAAGCTTGCTATCATCGTAGGTCACATCCAGGGAGATGGCGTGCAGGTTCCGTGCGCCCAGCGCCTCCAGAGGCAGGGTCACTTCGCCGCCGGGCGTGACGCTGCCGTCATTCACGCGCAGCACCACATTGGGCGGGGCCGCCACAGCCTGTGCCTGTACCGCCGCGGCATTCAGGGTAACGGTGCCCGCCTGGGTACTGTAGTTCGTGACGGGTTCCGCCGGCCGGGTGAGCATCACCTTGTAGATGGCGATCTTGGTGCGGCCATCCTCGCGCGGGTCGTGGTATTTCAGCAGAGCATAGGATTGGTTGCCCGGCGCTATAGGATTGCGGTCGTGGAGATCGGTGCGCAGGGCGTAGAGGGCGGGCGAGGGATTTCCCAGGTTGGAAGCGGCCAGCAGGGCATGCTCCCAGTTGGGGCTGAAGCCCGGTTGGGTCTTGTCGGACTGGTGGTAGATGCTGAGATCGCTGAAGGCGTCGCTGCTCAGCTCTGGCTGGCCGCCGATCTCCGAACCCAGCTCGCTGGCGATCACGATTTCCGGTGCATCCGCGGGCCAGTCACAGCGGTAGCCCACGGTTTTCACGGGCCAGGCCACGTTGCGGGCGTCGGGCCGATACCAGGCGATGCGCAGATCATGGCCACCGCCGACCTCGTCCGAACCGCCGAAGTCGGTGGGGGCGCTATTGAGGATGGGAATGATGGGGCCTTCGCGGGTCTCCTGATTGTAGGCCGGCGGGATGAGATTGCCCACGGTATTCTGCACGAAGGCGAGATCGGTGGTCTTACGTACACCGTCGAATGCATCGCCGTACAAGACCTGGCCGGATTTCCCTTCGGGGTCCTCGTGGCCCGGCAGCGTGCCTACATCATCGGTGAAGGGGAGGTAGCGCAACTCGCGGCCGATCTCGCACTGCGTGCGTTCGCTGCGCATGTCGCGCACACCGGGCGTATTCCAGTCCACCGTTTTCACCACCTGGATCTTGATGTCTCCGTTGCTCCCGGCCCATTGCAGCACAGAATAGGAATCGCCGGGCTTAGCGGGCAGGGTGGTGCGCCGGAAGACGCCATCGACCACCAGGGGACCGGTATCTTCATCCGCCGGTTCGAGGCCTTCGAAAGCATGGGCAGCCGAAGAGGAAATCTGGTAGCCGTCGCTGATCTGCTGATGCGTGAGGGCAACACCGGCGCCTGAAACGTGAATCTGGGGGGCGTCAGGCCACAGGATGACGCCCTGCTGGCTGATATTCTCTTGGACCTGGGGATCGGGATCGGCATCCCAGGAGACTGTGACGATTTCGTCGGGAGCAAGTATGTCGTCGTTATTGTTGGGCGAGGGGCGCAGGGCAATATCCAGCATCTGGGCGCCATTGTGCACATGGTAGCCAGAAGCTATGTTGTGCCCCACGTTCCAGGTTGCCGGTTGCGTGGCTACGGCAGAGGCCGGGCGATATACGGGCTGCCCGACGATCCAGGGCTGAAACTCGTAAGCGCCAATGTCGCAATTGAAGGTGTTGGCGGCACTGCTGCGTTGCGGCAGCAGCACCCCGCGCTGGTCCCGCATCCGGGTACGGGATTGCACGGCGATGCTGCCGTGCCCGATCTCCTGCCGGGTGGCGTTGTCGTACACGCGATAGGAGAAAGTCCCTTCCTGATCGAATTGCCGTGCTCGCGATCCGCCGGGGCCCGGCACGTCGATCAGTTGCACCGTGGCCTCGCCGTCATTCAGGGCGACGGTACTGGCGACATTGTTGCTGAAGCTGGCAATATCACCGGTGAGAATTGCGATGGTTTGGGGACTGCTGACGTCAATCTGGTAGGCGTCTGCCACCCCGCAGGTCTGGGGTGGTATCCGATCGATGGCCGGGCTGCCCGGTAGCAGGGCATGGGTATAGGTGTAGCCGCTGACCGTGTTGTGCTGGAAGTCGATGTGGTTGTTGTCCTGCAGCGGGCCCAGCCTGGCATCGAGAGGGTTATCGAAGCGCAGATCAGACGTTGTGCTCAGGTTGCAGGTGCTATCATCGACAAGGTTATAGCCCTGCGACACAGGCGCGACGCCGTTCACCGACTGCGCACAATTGCCCTCGGGCATACCGGCGCTGCGCACGAGGATAGTGCTGCCGATGCTGGTGCTGGCGTCATCTCCCAGGAAGAGGTTGTGTCCCTGAGGCATGTAGCCAAGAGGATCAACTGTGATGACTATGCTGAAATCGCTGTTGTCTTTGGCCGTCAAGATCACCGGACCCGAGCTACAGATCAGCGGTTCCGAGAGGCCGGTGCCCACGCCGGAAGCAACCACCTCGCTGCGATTGCAAGTGGCCTCCGCATTCACGAATAGGGTGTATTCCTGGCCGGTGTGATTTTCGAATTGTACGATATCGCCGGAGACGATCGTGAGTGCGGCTGGCACGAACACCGGCCCTGATTCGATCGCTACTACGTGTTGATCCGGCAGGCGCGCGGCCCGGTTGTCGGCCAGGGTGCTGGCCTCGACGAGCAGACTTGCCGGGTGGGCGGCCGTGCCTGCGTTGTAAATGGCACCGCCATAGTACTCGGAAAGATTGCCGGAAATGGTGCTGCGAACCAGGCTGAGCCGGCCGGCGTTGTAGATGGCGCCGCCCCGGGCCTCTTCGCCTGGGACAGGAGCATTGTTGTTGTCCAGGCCGTTCACGGCTGCATTGCCGGCCAGGGTGGATGTGAAAATCTGCAGGTTCCCGAGGTTATAGATGGCCCCACCTTGCCGGCTGAGCCCATGCTGCAATGTCAGCCCGCGCAGGGTGACCGTCAGGTCAGAGCCGGCGCTGATGGTCGTGCCCGAGGGCCAGAAGGCCTCGACGGTCAGGACCGTGCCGGCCAGACCCGTCATGCGCTGGGGATCCAGTTGTTGCTGCTGTTCGCTGATGCTGCGAGGGGAAGCCTGCAAGATGGCGCGCACATCCACGGCCTGTTCGGGGCTCAGGCGGCTCACGTCGATGCCGGCGTGGCGCAGTGTCACATCCTTGTAGGCGATGAAGTTGCCGGTATAGGTGCCGGCCTCCACGGCCACCACATCGCCGGCCATGGCATAGGTCAGGGCCTTTTGCAGATCGTAGAAGCGTCCAGAAGCGGGATCGTCCTCGCAGCTCGGACAGACGGTGAGCGTCCGCAGGCCGTACTCGATGGCGCCGCTGTCGCAGCGGGGGCTGCCGCCACCGGACATGTCGAAGGGCCGGGGCTTACCGCGCTGGTCGGTCTGCACGGTACAGGCTTCTGCCGGGGGGCCGGCCTCGATGGCGGCGCTGTCAGGGCCCAGATCGAGCGTGAGGGTAGGGCCGCCGTTGTCGCGCAGGGGGCCAAGCTGTGGGTCGCCGCTGGTGTCATTGCTCTGTGAGAGATCGGCGCAGGTTCCTTGCAGCAGGTTGTAATCATCCGAGGCCACCCCATTACCCTGGCAGAGGGCGCCGCCGCCCGCCACACTGAGGATGGAACTGCCCACGCGCACGGCGCCGACATCACCGGCATTGTCGATGGTTCCCCCGGTATTATCGGCCAGGGTGGCCTGTGCTATCTGCACTGTGCCGCCGGAGGCATTGTAGATGCCGCCGCCGCTGCCAGCCGTGTTGCTGAACACGGTGCTGTTGGTGACGGTGAGGGCGCCACTGTTGTAGATGGCCCCTCCCGATTGGGCGGCATTGTGGTAGAGGGTGACGCCCTGCAAGATGAGGTCGCCGGCATTGTTGATGCCGCCGCCCTGACTGGCATCGCCGTGGCGGATGTTCAGATCCTGCAGCAGCACGGAGACACCATCGATGATCGTGAGTACGGAACCCGCGCTCGTGTTCGCGGTGGGGGCGGCCTGGATTATGCCCATGTGCACGGCGGGGGTGCCTTCTTCCAGGGTGGGCCCGCGAATGGTCACGCTTTTGGCAACGGTGGCCGTCTCGGTGATTACGCCGGAGACGACGATCACATCGCCGGTCTGGGCATCGGCCAGGGCGCCGGCGATGCTCTCGTAGGTGCAGCGGTCGGTGTGTTGGGCCAGGGGAAGCAGGGGGGCGCCGCAGACCAACAGCTTGGTGGCACCCAATTCTACGGCCCCGGCATCGCATTTCCAGTCGGGCCTGAGCACTATCTCTCCTTCCCGGCGAATGCCCCAGGCCGGACGCTTCTTGCCGCGCTGGTCCCGCGGCGAGATGCCGAAGGGCTGGAATTTCGCTGTGCAGGTTGAGGGAGGTACGATGTCCACCAGCACGGTATTGTTCCTGCCGGCCGGTTTCATGGTGGGCGTGGGGCCGCCGTTGTGGGCCAGGGGCTCCAGGTCAATGGTAGCATTCTCGTTGTCATTGTTCGGGTTTTGCAGCGAGCACGAAGCATCGCTGATGCGGTTGTAGCCGCCCTGGGAGGTGAGCGGATCGCCGGCGCAATTGTCGGTGGCGGCACCGGTTCCGGGGTTGGCGATGATCGTGGCAAAGAGGTTCACTGTGCTGCGTGAATTGTTGATGTTGGCACCTGCAGCGGTCGCCCCGTTGTTGGCAATGGTGGTGAAAGTCAGATTGGCAGAGTTCGCGTCGAGCAGGCCGATGCCGCCGCCCCAGCGAGCTGTATTACCCACAACGGTACTGTTGAGAATGGTGAGAGTACCCCATTTGTAGAAGAGCCCGCCACCAGCACGCGATGACTCGTTATTGGATATCGTGCTGTTGAAGATGGTGAGCAAGCCTTGCACGCCGTAGATGCCGCCGCCTTCGCCCGAGGCCCTGTTGCCGTCGATAACAACCCCGTCCAAGGTCACCTCAGCCCAAGCGTGTAAGCCTCCGCCCACCCCATCGACCGCTCCTCCCCTCAGTGTCACCCCTTCTATTCTGACCGCGCCCGAAGTCTTCACCCGCATCACTCTGTCGATGCCGTGGGCGTCGATCACGGTCGTGTCGGCGCCGTCACCGACAATGCTCATGGTGCTGAGGATGTCCAGGTCGCCGGCTGCATTCGTCCGATCCGCGGGATAGACCTGCACCTCGGCCAGGGAGAGCGGCTCGGTACCGGTCAGCTGCACGCGCACATAGCGCCCCTGCAGGCCGCCGGTCGTGCCGGCAGAGGGTATGAATTGCGCAGCCTGCAAAGTCAGAGGCTGGCTGGAGGTCCTCCCGGCAGAACCGGCATGGTAGGTCCACCACACACCCGCCTGCAGGCTCGTCGCCACGGGATCGGTGGACGGGAAGGGTGCGTCCGAAACGAAGACATAGAAGTTACTCAGGCGATCCCAGCAACAATCTGTGCGGTTCCACAGTTTGATCTGGCCGATCTCATACACGGCCCCCAGGTCCACCTCCCACCAGGCGTTCGGCTCAGGATTGGTGTGCGTCACCGAGTTAACAGCAGGATCAGAGTTCCAGTATCCATTGGTATTGCCGTCGACGGCATGGCTGGCAACACCCAGAGCACTGAAGGTACTCGATTGCGTAGCCGTCTTCCCCTGGGCGATGTTGGTTGCGGGATCGGCATCGGCGACGGTGAGATCATAGCTGCCGGCGGGCACGGTGATGGTATGATAACCGCTGCTGCCCAGATTGCAGCCGCCGATAGCAGTATTCTGATTGACCGACTGGATGGCCTCGCGCAACGAGCAGGTGGCGTCGTTGCCGTTGTACTCATCCAGCCCGGTATTGACCGTGAGGGGAAGGATGTACTCCGCTTCGTAGGCGCCGACGTCACAGAGGGCCGAGCCGTTGCCGTCGCCGTCTTGGGGACGGGTGACTCCGCGCTGGTCGTTGTTTACGTTCTGGTAGAAGATGTCTATGC
>RFJM01000508.1 GCA_003694905.1 Caldilineae bacterium | reverse complement strand
GTACCGGCCTGTGCGCTTGGCTACGGCCGAGCGCCCCCTTCCCGGACCCCTGGGCGAATCACGGCGTCGCCCGCGCACCCGACTCCCCAAAGCCGCATGACAGGAGCAAGAACCTGCCCGCCCTTGCAGGACGTGGCACCTTGAGGAGTGATGGAAAGCCGCCATCCGCACCCAAGCCGGAACGCGACCGGCCATGAGATTTGACCCTGGGCGGGTAAGGCGCTACAATCTGACGTTGGCGCGCCCAATTCTCCTTTGGAAAGCCGCCGAGAAGACAACCGTGTTCGATAATCTCACCGATAAACTCCAGGACATCTTCGACAACCTGGGCCGACGTGGACGCCTGTCCGAAGCCGATGTTGACAAGGCATTGCGACAGGTGCGTCTGGCGCTGCTCGAGGCCGACGTCAACTACAAGGTCGTCAAGGAGTTCGTCGGCAGAGTGCGCGAGCGGGCCGTCGGCGCGGATGTGATGCGCAGCCTGACGCCGGCGCAGCAGGTTGTCAAGATCGTCCACGAGGAGCTGATCCGCACCCTGGGCGAATCCGCCCGTCTCGATCTATCCGGTCAGCCGCCCCATGTGATCATGCTGGTGGGCCTGCAGGGTTCCGGTAAGACAACCACGGCAGCCAAGCTGGCCAATCGCCTGCGCAGCAGCGGCCAGCGTCCCTTGCTCATTGCAGCAGATACATACCGGCCGGCCGCGGTAACCCAGCTCGAGGTATTGGGCAGGCAGATCGACATCCCCGTCCACAGCGAAGGGATCGAGCCCCCGCCACCTGAGATCGTCAGCCGTGGTTTGCGCCGCGCTCGCGAAGAGGCCCGCACCGTGGTCATCATCGATACGGCCGGTCGCCTGAACATCGACGACGACATGATGAATGAGCTGGTCCAGATCAAGACCCTGGCCAGGCCCAACGAAGTGCTACTGGTGGCCGATGCCATGACAGGCCAGGAAGCGGTGAGAGTCGCATCCGACTTCCATGAGCGGGTGGGGCTTACCGGTCTCATCTTGACCAAGATCGACGGCGATGCGCGGGGTGGTGCAGCCATCTCCATGCGTGCAGTCACCGGCGTGCCTATCAAGTTCCTGGGCACCAGCGAGAAGATCGACGGCATCGAAGTCTTCCATCCCGACCGTCTGGCCTCCCGCATCCTGGGCATGGGTGACGTGCTCACCGTCATCGAAAAGGCAGAGCAGGTCATGGATCAGGACGAGGCCCGGCGCATGGAGAAGAAGCTGCGTGAGGCCACCTTTGATCTGGATGACTTCCTCAAGCAGATGCAGCAGATCAAGAAGATGGGCCCGCTCACCAATATTCTGGGAATGATCCCCGGCATGGGACGGCTCGCCAAAGAGATCGATCCCGAGACGACCGACAAGCAGATGCGGCGCATTGAAGCGATCATCTCCTCCATGACCATGCAGGAACGGCGCAATCCCAACATCCTCAATGCCAGCCGCAAGCGCCGCATCGCTGCAGGCAGCGGAACTTCCGTTCAGGAAGTCAATGAATTGTTAAGCCAGTTCCGGCAGATGCAACGACTCATGAAACAGCTCAAGTCGGGTCGTCGCAGCGGTCTGTCAGGACTTCTTGGATTCTGAATCAACCATCCCTATTCATCCCGGCCTTGTTGTGGGCCTTGCTTCAGGAGTAGAAACACACTTATGGTACGCATTCGCTTACGACGAACCGGCGCCAAGAAACAGGCGTCCTACCGCGTGGTGGTGGCCGACCAGCGCTCGCCACGCGACGGCAAGTTCATCGAGAATCTGGGTTACTACAATCCCCGCACCAATCCTCCCACCTTTGTCATCAACAAGGAACGCACCGCTTACTGGCTGAGCCAAGGTGCGCAACCCAGCGAAGCCGTCGCTCAAATGCTTCGCAATATCGATCTCACCGCCCCGGATGAACAGGCCGAGGCGTGATCGCACCTCCAGCATCTAAGACCGCCTCGAATCCGGGGCGGTCTATCCTTCCCTCACTCCGTATCAACCCTGTATGAAGGAACTGGTAGAATTCATCGCCCGCTCGCTTGTCGAGAATCCGGATGCCGTGCGGGTGAAGACCCGGCGTTCCGGTTCGAATCTGCATGTCCGAGTAACGGCCTCGCCTGAGGACACCGGTCGTTTGATCGGCCGCCGGGGTCGGACGGCCCAGGCCATTCGCTCGGTCGTCAAAGTGGCGGGGATGCGTCGCGGCCTGCGTGTGACGGTAGATATCGACTGAACGCGGCCGCCGTCAGGGGACGGTGCCTGCTGAGAAAGCCACATGGGTCGTGGACCGGCAAAGCCTTCATCTGAGTTCATGGTAGTCGGCCGCATTCGCGCGCCCCACGGCGTGCGTGGCGAGCTGCGCGTGGAGGTGATGACGGATTTCATGGAGCGATTTGCGCCGGGCAGCAGGTTATTTGTGGAGCGAGAGGAAGAGAGCCGGCAGGTGGAGGCGGCGCGGCCGCACAAAGACGTCATGCTGGTGAAGCTGGAAGGGCTGGATCGGAGGTCGGATGTGGAGACGCTGCGCGGGCGGTATCTACTGGTGCCCCGCGGCGAGGCCATGCCCCTTCCACCCGATGAATATTACGAGGACGAACTGGTGGGCCTGCGGGTGGAAACGGCCGCAGGCGAATGGCTGGGTGAAGTGGTAGAAGTGTGGTGGACCGACGCCAACGAGGTGTACGTGCTGCAAGGGCCTTATGGGGAGGTGTTGTTGCCGGCCATCGCGGATGTGGTGCGCGAGGTTGATCTGGAGGCCCGTAAGATGATCGTGACCTTGTTGCCGGGGTTACTGCCGGCCAAGGACGAGTAGAGCGCCGGTATTCCGAAACCCTAGTGCGGCCACTCAGGTGCGGTTTGCCAGACCGCGCAGCCGCTAGCGTCTGGCGGGAACCGGATGGTGGTGCATCCACGACTCCGGTCTTATCCCAAGCCGCAGACCCGGCGCCATGTTGTAGGGACCCGGCCGCGCCGGGTCCTACGTAGGGCAGCCGGGAGGCAGCGCCCCCGGGGGACGGCGCGGCCACACACAACCGGGCAAACCGCCACCGTTTCGGCTCGGCAAGCGGCGCTGCTCAGGGCTGGCGGCGACGCCAGGCTGGAATACCTCTCCTGCAGGTTGCCCCCATCCTGAAACGCACCCTCCCGTATCGATCTGCTTGTAGGGTGCGTCAATATACTGTAAAATAGCCTCACTCAAGTCCATGTAGACCGCCAGGTGGGGTTCGTCTCGGCGTATCCACGTCAACCATCATCGTTGCCCGCGCGGGGCATACCCTGTTTCCTCTCATGCACCTGCAGCTCGATCTCATTCCCAGCAAGCCACCCGCCGATACCCTCGTCGTCGTCGCCATGAGCGGCGGCGTCGACAGCTCGGTCGCGGCTGCGCGCCTGGTCGAAGCGGGATATCAGGTCGTGGGCGTGATGATGCGGCTTTGGGCCGAGGTCTCGGAGGGCCAGGGGAGCGAGAATCGTTGCTGTACACTGGAAGCGACCGAGGATGCACGACGCATCGCCGCGCAACTGGGCATACCCTTCTATCTGATCAACGTCGAGCAGATCTTCAAACAGCGGGTGGTCGACTACTTCATCCAAGGCTATCTGCAAGGCCTGACCCCCAACCCTTGTCTGGTCTGCAATCGTACCATTCGCTTCGACCATCTCCTCAACTACGCCCGCGCCCTGGGTGCCGACTATCTGGCCACCGGTCACTACGCCCGCGTGCGTGCAACACCCCGCGGCTTCGAACTCCTGCGCGGCCGTGATCCCGACAAGGACCAGTCTTACGTGCTAAGCGTGGTCAATCAGGATGTGCTGCAGCACCTTACTTTTCCGGTGGGCGATCTGACCAAGGCCGAGGTGCGCGAGTTGGCCCGGCGCTACGGCCTGGATGTGGCCAGCAAGCCCGAGAGTATGGACCTATGCTTCCTGGCCGACGGTGACTATCGCCGCTTCCTGCGCGACTGGGCACAGAACGGCATCCGTCCGGGACCGATTGTGGACACACAGGGTCATGTGCTCGGTGAACACAAGGGCGTCCCCTTCTACACCATTGGCCAGCGCAAGGGTCTGAACCTGCCCACCCCTAAGAAAATGTACGTCGTCGCCACCGACGTGGCCACCAATACCGTTGTCGTCGGCACGGCCGATGAACTCGGTCGGGATCATCTCATCGCCGGCGAGGTCAACTGGATCAACCGTGTCCCCTCTGAGCCCATCTCATGTACCGTCAAAATCCGCTATCGCTCCCAAGATCGCCCTGCACTGGTGACACCTCTAACGTCAACCCGCGTGCGGGTAGAGTTCCGCGAACGCCTGCGCGACATCACCCCCGGCCAGGCCGCGGTCTTCTACCAGGGGGAGCGATGCTTGGGAGGTGGCATCATCGAGAGGTAGAACATGGACATTCTCGGTCTGCTCACTCCGCAGTCTTCGCTACTGCTTCTCCTGGGGGTAGCATACGGCGCGCTCTTCGACCTGTGGCGAGGCGAATCCTGGAAGGATCTGCTGCTGTTCGTGGCTGCTTCGTTGGTGGGGATGTCGTTGGGTCAGGCGGCAGGTCGCATGTTGGGGCTGAATCTCGTAACCATCGGCCCCACCTATCTGCTGGAGAGCACCATTTCCTCATGGGTCATGATGTTTGCCGTCGCCTGGTTAAAAGGGTAGAATGGAACTATCCTTGCCGCGCAAATGAGCGCGTTCGGTCTGCTCAGGCCGCTTGAGCGGTGGCAGCCGAGGTTTGCAATCCCCATGCGCCTGTTCATCGGCCCCTGTTGAGGTAACGGTGATAGCCGACATCCGCGATATCGCCATCATCTTTCTTGCCCTCGAATCGATAGTCGTTCTCATCCTGCTGAGCATTCTGATCATCCAGTTGCGCAACCTGGTCCTCCTGCTCAACCGGGAGATCAAGCCCATGCTGTCGGCCACACGGGAGACTGCAGACACCGTACGCCATACCACGACCTTTGTCAGCCAACACATCGCCAAGCCGGCCATCGATGCCCTCAGCTTTGGCGCGGGTGTCAGGCAGGGTGTGCGTACTCTCAGGCAAAACCTGGCCCGCCGCGACCACGAGGCCACAACCCCCGCGGCGGGAAGCGAAGGATCTCAGCCGGCGAGCACAGCAGGAGGTAACCATGAGTAAGTTCACCTTCGGCCTGTGGATGGGCCTGGCCGCGGGCATCGTGTTTGCCGCACTGTGGGACCGGGACCGCAGGTGGGAGCTGGAACTGGCGGTGGGGGCCCAGGAAGGGGCGACATCGTCTTCTCCCCTGCGGAAGACGCAGCCCGAAACGACCTCCGCGCCGGCAGAGAAAGTCAGGCGCAACGGCCAGTAAGCCCGCCGGCACCCCGATGTTCACGCCCGCAGGTCCCAGACTTGACAAAACCTGCCGGCCTGGATACACTGCAGATACTTCCCCGGGGCTGTAGCTCAGCTGGGAGAGCGCATCAATCGCACTGATGAGGTCAGGGGTTCGAATCCCCTCAGCTCCACCTAGCCTGGCAGACCCGGGCACCACAAGAGAAAAGAAGTGACCGCGACGAACAGGAGTAGTAGGCCAGTCCGGCAGCGAATCAGGGACGGTGTGAGCCTGATGATGCGGCAACGGACCCGCATGAGGCCGAACTCGCCTGGGAGCGGCTCCGGTGAAAGCATTGCTCTAGCCGGAGACGGGTCCGCCCGCTACAGCGGCCGAGTGGTCGGAAATCTCCTTGGGGCAGTAGCTCAGCTGGGAGAGCACCACAATGGCATTGTGGGGGTCAGGGGTTCGAGTCCCCTCTGCTCCACCAAGTCGATACCGGTCGTACCCTACGACCGGTATCTCTTTCCGGCAACCAGGGTGGTACCGCGGAGTCCCCTTCGTCCCTGACGGGTGAAGGGGACTTTTTCGTAGAGGGCCGGATGCGAGAGCCGCTCCCTACCTGCCCGCACAATGCCCCCTTCGCGGACACGGACCCGGTTCCGCCCAGTCTCTCCAGCGCCAAACCCATCAACCCCTTACCCACCAACGATCCACCCCCATCCACCGATTCACGAGGTGAGCATCATGCCCATGCGAGCTGATTGGATGTGGATGAACGGCGAGCTTATCCCCTGGGATCAGGCCACCGTCCACGTTTTCACCCACGCACTCCACTACGGTTCCAGCACCTTCGAGGGCATCCGCGCCTACAGCACGCCACAAGGACCGGCCATTTTCCGCGGCCCCGAGCATTTCCGCCGCCTGCACGACTCCTGCAAGATCATGCGGCTTCCCCTCAAGTACAGCATCGAGGAGCTCATTGCCGCCACCAAGGCCACCATCCGCGCCAACAAGCAGGATTCCTGCTACATTCGACCGCTGGTGTTCCGAGGCTACGAGACCCTGGGCGTGGATGGCCGCAAATGTCCCGTCGAAGTGATTATCGGTACGGTGCCCTGGGGGCGCTACCTGGGAGCCGAGGCCATCGAACAGGGCGTAGATGTGGTGGTCAGTTCCTGGCGGCGCATGTCGCCGGGCGCTTTCACCCCCCTGGCCAAGATCGGCGGCCAGTACGTCAACAGCCAGCATGTCGCCATGGAAGCCCACGATCTGGGCTACACCGAAGGCATCAGCCTCGACATCCACGGCTACGTCTCCGAAGGTTCGGGCGAGAACCTGTTCCTCGTGCGGGACGGCGTCATCTACACGCCGCCCCTTTCGGCCTCCATCCTGGGCGGGATCACCCGCGATTGCGCCATCACCCTGGCCCGCGAACTCGGCTATGAGGTGCAGTTCACCTATCTCACCCGCGAGATGCTCTACATCGCGGACGAGTTGTTCTTCACCGGCACCGCCGCCGAGATCACCCCCATCCGCTCGGTAGACCGCATCCCCGTCGGCGAAGGCAGCCGCGGTCCCATCACCAAGGCCATCCAGGAACGCTTTTTCGCCATCACCTCGGGTGAGAGTAAAGACACCTATGGCTGGCTGGACCACGTCTACGAACCGGGCGAGTGGCCCCTCGAATGATCCCCGGAGCTGACCATGATACCCCGCATCTCACGGAAGGACGCTACCCCGGTGGAGATGATACCCGGCCTGGTTCGGCGAACCCTGGCAACGGGCGAGCGCGTGATGATGTGCGAATTCACGGCCGAGCAAGGCGTGTACATCCCGTCCCACAGCCACCCCCACGAACAGGTGGGAGTTGTGCTGGAAGGTCGGGTGGAGTTCGACATCGAGGGTGAGACCTTCGTGGCCAACCCCGGCGACTCCTACGCCATACCGGGCGATGTCGAGCACGCAGCCCGTTTCCTGGCCCCGACCCGACTGCTGGAGACCTTCAGCCCCCCGCGCGAGTCCTATCGCTGAACCCAGGCCGCGAGCCGACCTCATCTGATCCCCCTGTTGGAGCATGAAACATGACCGAACGTTACGATCCCGCTACAATCGAGAAGAAATGGCAGAGGAAATGGGAGGAAACCCGACTCTATCGCCGCGATGACCATTCGGACAAGCCCAAGTTCTACTTCTTGACCATGCTCCCCTATCCCAGTGGTGATCTTCACACGGGCCACTGGTATGCCATGGCACCCTCGGATGCAGCGGCTCGCTACAAGCGCATGCGCGGCTATAACGTCTGGTTCCCCATCGGCTTCGATGCCTTTGGCCTGCCCGCGGAGAACGCCGCCATCAAGCACGGCGTGCATCCCTACAAGTGGACCATGACCAACATCGAGCGCATGCGCGGGCAACTGCGCCAGATGGGGACCATGTTCGATTGGGAGCATGAGGCAATCTCCTGTCTACCGGGCTACTATCAGTGGACCGAATGGTTCTTCCGCAAGTTCTACGACATGGGGCTGGCCTACCGCGAGGAGGCGCCCGTCGATTTCTGCCCCAACTGCAATACCACCCTGGCCCGCGAACAGGTGTGGGGCGAAGACCGCCATTGCGAGCGCTGCGGCACGCCGGTTATCATCAAGAATCTGGCCCAATGGAAATTCCGCATCACCAAATATGCGGATGAGTTGCTCGAAGGGCTGGACAAGATCGACTGGCCCGAACGAGTGAAGACGATGCAACGGAACTGGATCGGCCGTAGCGAGGGTGTCGAGTTCGAAATGAAGATCCAGGGCCGCGAGGATCTAAGCTTCCGCGTCTTCACCACACGCCCCGACACCACCTTTGGTATGTCCTTCGCCGTACTCGCGCCCGAACACCCGCTGGTCGAGGAAATCACCAGCGACGAACAGCGGGCCGAGGTGCAGGCTTATGTCGAGGCAGCCAGGCGTAAGAGTGAGCTGGTACGCCAGGCCGAAGCCGGCGAGAAGACCGGCGTCTTCACCGGTGCGTACGCCATCAACCCGGTGAACGGTCAGCCGGTCCCCCTGTGGATCGCCGACTACGTGCTGATGACCTACGGCACCGGTGCCATCATGGGTGTGCCCGCGCATGACGAACGGGACTTCGAATTCGCGCGCAAGTACGGGATACCCACCCCCATCGTCATCGTACCGCAGGAGGTATACGACGCAGGGGACGCCAGTGCCTGGGATGAGGCCGCGGCCGCCGCCCTGGAACAGGCGTATACCATGAAAGAAGGGGGCGTCATGGTCAACAGCGGCCCCTTCGACGGTACACCCTGGCCTCAGAGCTTTGACGATACCGCGGCCTGGCTGACCGAGCACGCGGCCGGCGAACGCAAGGTCAACTATCGCCTGCGTGACTGGCTCATCAGCCGCCAGCGCATGTGGGGTGCGCCCATCCCCATCATCTACTGCCCCGAGTGCGGGACCGTACCCGTGCCCTACGAAGACCTGCCGGTGCTGCTGCCCGAAGACGCCGAATTCCGCCCCACCGGCGAGAGCCCGCTCAAATATCACGAGGGGTTCCGCTACGTCAAATGCCCCCAGTGTGGCGCCGATGCCGAGCGGGAGACCGACACCATGGACACCTTCCTCTGTTCCTCCTGGTACCAGTATGCCTACATCACCCCGTACTGGAAGGAAGGAGAGACGCTGAGCCCGGATGACATCCCCTGGAATCCGGAGGAAGGACGTATCTGGCTGCCGGTGGACCAGTACACGGGCGGCATCGAGCATGCCACCATGCACCTGCTGTACACTCGCTTCTTTACCAAGGCCATGCGCGATGCCGGGCTGGTGGACTT
>RFJM01000507.1 GCA_003694905.1 Caldilineae bacterium | reverse complement strand
GTCTTGGGGCGCCGGGAGGATTCGGAAATCGCCTGCACCAGAGGCACCAGTTCGCCGCGTAGCCCGTCGAATAGACGCTGCACGTCGGCTGTCTTCATGCCCGGTTCGTATTCGTCCAGGAGGGCGTCGTAGATATTGTCCTCGTAGCCGATGCATTCCGCGCGCTTGCGGGTGAGGTCGATGAGTCGGGCAAGATGCGGCCGAAAGATGGCGAAATCTGCCTGAGCGCGGGCCTCGACCCAGGCGCTGTGGGCCATGACCGCGGTGCGCGTGATCTCCTCGACCAGTTCGGTGGGGACTTTGGTGGCGCGATCGTAGTCATGCCGCCATTCCCGCAGGTTCACGGCAGCATCGTCGAAGGGATCGTCGCCGGCCAGCTCCGACTCGGCCAGGGCCAGCCACTCCCCTACCCTGGGATCCGTGAACTTGCGATGGATGAGCCCCGAGAGGTAGGAGCTCTGCCGGGCGCGCAGGGTGGCACCCTTGGGAGGCATGTAGGTCTCGCGCTCCCAGCCCAATACACTGGCGATGCTGCTCAGCGTGGCCAGCTCTTGCGAGAGTTCTATCAGCTTCTCATAAGCTTGTTTGGGCGTTGTCATTTTGTTTGACCTTTTGTGATGCGGTGGTTAGGTGAAAACCAAAACCGTGCCAAAAAAAGCCCCCGGCTGTGACAGCGGGGGCGCGAGATGGCGGCCGACTCGTCCTAGCCGCCGAGATAGGCCTTCTTGACCATGGGATTGTCGCGGAGCTCCTGCGCAGTCCCGGAGAGCACGATGTTGCCGGTCTCCAGCACATAGCCTCGATGTGCAATCTCCAGAGCGAGCAACGCGTTCTGCTCAACCAGGAGAATGGTGATACCTTGTTTGTTGAGCTCAGCGATGGTATCGAAGATGAGCTCGACCAGCACGGGTGCCAAACCCATCGAGGGTTCATCCATAAGCAGGATGCGAGGTTTGGCCATCAGCCCGCGGGCCGTGGCCAGCATCTGCTGCTCGCCGCCCGAAAGAGTACCGGCCACCTGGTTACGGCGTTCCTTCAGGCGGGGGAAGAGCTCGAACACCCACTCCCGATCTCTTTCGATACCATCTTTGTCCTTGCGCGTGTACGCGCCCAGGTCCAGGTTTTCGGACACGGTCAGCTTGGCGAAGATGCCGCGGCCTTCGGGCACCATGGCCACGCCCTTATAGGCCACCTGGTGCGCCGGATACTGGCTGATATCCTCACCGTCGAGCAGGACGTTTCCCTCGCTGGGCTTGATGAGACCGCTGATGGTACGAAGGGTCGTGGTCTTGCCGGCGCCGTTGGCACCGATAAGGGTCACGATCTCACCCTCTTCCACAGACAGAGAGATGCCTTTCAGTGCGTGGATCTTGCCGTAGTACGTGTGAATGTTATTGACTTCAAGTAGGGCCATGAGCCATCCTCCTTGCTATACCTCGGCGGGCTCGGCGGCTTTCAGCTCCAGTCCGGCTGCAGCACCCCGACCCAGATAGGCTTCGATGACGCGTGGGTTGGTCTGGATCTCCTTGGGCGTGCCCTCGGCGATCTTCTGGCCGAAGTCCATGACCGAAATCTGTTCGCTGATGCCCATCACCACCTTCATGTCGTGCTCGATGAGCAGGATGGTGATGCCCAACTCGTCGCGCAGGCGGCGAATGAAGTCCATCATCTCGGCCGATTCCTGTGGGTTCATGCCTGCAGTGGGCTCGTCCAGGAGCAGGAGCTTGGGTTTGCTGGCGAGAGCACGGGCGATCTCGAGACGGCGCTGGGCCCCGTAAGGCAGGTTGTGGGCGATCTGATCACCCAGGCCGGCCAGCCCCACAAAGCGCAACAACCGCCGCGCTTCCTCCAAGGCTTCCTCTTCCTCCCGAACGAACCGCCGTGTGCGGAAGAGCGCTTCGATCCAGAGGGTCTTCAGGCGCGGGTGCTCGCCTACCAGGATGTTTTCGATGGCCGTCATGTTGGCGAAGAGCCGGATGTTCTGGTAGGTGCGCGCAATCCCAAAATGGGTGATGCGGTCGGGCGAAAGCCCCTGGATCAGGTGGCCGTTGAAGCGAATCTCACCTTCATCGGGCTTGTAGAAGCCGGTGATACAGTTGAAGAAAGTGGTCTTGCCGGCGCCGTTGGGGCCGATGATGCTGGAGATCGAGTGTTCCTCGATATCTACATCGAACTTGTCGACGGCGACCAACCCGCCGAACCGCTTGGTGACTTTTCTGGCTGACAGAATCGCACTCATGGTAGGCTCCTGGTGTTATGAACTGACCTCGCCGGCATGAAGCTCGCGCTGGCGGGTCGCCTCGGGCAGGAAGCCCTCGGGCTTGACCAACATCATGACGATCAGGAGAATGCCGTACATCAGGAGGCGGTACTCGGCGAACTCGCGCAGGATCTCCGGCATCCCCACCAGAATCAGGGCGCCGACAACCACGCCGGGAATGCTGCCCATACCACCCACGATGATCAGCGACAGGGCGTTGATAGACCAGAGGAGGTTGAAGGAGTGGGGGAAGATGTTGCCCAACCGGGCTGCGAAGATGCCACCGGCCAGAGCTGAGAAGGATGCCCCAATGGCGAAGGCCAGCAACTTGGTCTGGACCAAGTTGATCCCCATGGCCTCGGCCACATCCTCGTCTTCACGCATGGCCATCCACTGCCGTCCCAGCCGTGACTCGCGCAGGCGGATGGTCACAAAGGCGGCCAGTAGAGCGCCCAGTAGCACGAGATAGTACATGGTCTGAGGTGTATTGAGTGTATAGCCAAAGAGGACCGGGTTGGGGATGTGCAGTACGCCCTGAGGCCCGCCCTCGATGGGCGCCAGCCAGTCGGAGGTGGCCAGGATGCGGATGATCTCACCAAAGCCCAGGGTGACGATGGCCAGATAGTCACCCCGCAAACGCAGCACCGGGAAACCGAGGATCAGCCCCCACAACACACC
>RFJM01000506.1 GCA_003694905.1 Caldilineae bacterium | reverse complement strand
GGAAGGAGATAAGGGGAGGGGGTAGGAGGGGCGGGACGGGGAAGAGGCGGGGGAAGCCTCCTCGGCGGCGACGATCAGCTCGGCCACCTTCTTGCGTGCCCGGTGTAAGCGGGACTTGACTGCCGCCACCGAAATCTCCAACGTATCGGCAATCTCCTCGTAAGAGAGGCCGTACCAGTAGAGGAGGATGAGGGGTAACCGATAGTCGGGCGGCAACTGCTCCAGCCACTGCTGGACCTGCGCGGCCTGTTCGTTTTGCTCGACGTGGCGTTGCGGATTGACGGCCGGCGCAGGGATCTGCTCCACAAAAGGGGCGTCCTCCAACGATAGCCATTTGATGCGCCGGCGGCGCAGGCGATCCACACAGTGGTTCGATGCAATCGACAGGATCCAGTTGAGGAACTTGCGCGAGGGATCGTAGCGGTGGAGGTGTATGAAACATCGTAGAAATGTTTCCTGCGCGGCATCCTGTGCCTCTTCGGCGTTGCCCAACATACGATAGCAGAGGTTGTAGACTGGTCTCTGATAGGCCTCTACCAGGTTGGCAAAGGCAGACTGATCCCCCGCCAGGGCCTGGCGGATCCAGCCTTGCTCTTGCTCCTGTTGGGCTGAGGAGGTCGGCACGGTGGCGTTCCTGCTGGGATGAGTGAAGAGACGAAGGAATGAACGACCGAATCTATCCCCGATACGCACAGGCGGGGTCCTGGGTTTCACCGGGGCGCAAGCGTTGACTTTTGTGGCAGGAAGGAGTAAGCTGCCTTTGAACCGGGGACGGGTGCACGAATCGCCGCCCCCAGGTGCCAGATCGCCGAGTCCGACGTGGGACATGGGAACATGCCCCACGTCTTGTCGTTCGCTTCCCCCATCTTACCCCATCCACTATCCGTCTTCCTACCATGGGTTATCACGAGTTCATCGCCGTCGAAGGTGCCATCGGTGTGGGCAAGACCACCCTGGCCCGAATGCTGGCAGAGGCGTTTTCGGCCGAACTGCTGCTCGAGGTTTTTGAAGAGAATCCCTTCCTGAGCGATTTCTATGCCGATCGAGAGCGCTACGCCTTTCAGACGCAGATCTTCTTCCTGATCAGCCGCTATCACCAGCAACAGCGGGTCGTGCCTGCGACCCTGCAGCAAAGCATGCTGGTCAGCGACTACTTTTTCGACAAGGATAGGCTCTTCGCCTATCTCAATCTCTTCGACGATGAGCTGGCCATGTACGAGAAGGTGCAGGCGATCTTGGGCGAACAGATCCCGGTGCCCGATCTGGTCGTTTATCTGCGGGCCGATACCGATGTATTGATGCAACGCATCGCTCTGCGCGACCGCCCCTACGAGCGCAATATGGACCGTAACTACATCGATGCTTTGCGTCAGATCTACGAAGACTACTTCGCCACATACACCAAGGCTCCTGTGCTGGCCATCGACACCAACGATATCGATTTCGTGCGTTCGCAGGAGGACCGCGAGTATGTCATCGGCATGGTGCGGGCGGCGCTGGAGGAAGGTACCATCCAGCAAAGCTTGCCGGAACTCAGCAACGAGGCACCACCCACCGGGATCCGTATCCTTCAGGGTGGGAGGAGACGCCTGGGCGACTTCCAGCGCTTCCATCGCGCCCTGGACCGAGAGAAAGGCTTCGGCAGCGACCTGGCCCTAAACCTGGCCGGGTTGACCGAGGAGGTGGGGGAGGTGAGCCGGGAGCTCAAACTGACCTGGCGGGAGGCACGCCTCCTGCGAGAGCGGTTAGGCAATCAAGAGGCTGCCATGGAACAGGCCCTGGCAGCCCGGCGCTCGCAACTGGCGGAGGAGATGGCCGATGTGCTGGCCTATCTGCTCAAGATCGCTAACTACGCGGGCATCGATCTCGAGGCCGCCTACATCGAAAAGATGGGCCGCAACTGGCGCCGCTCCTGGGATCCCGAGTTCGACACCGAAGAAGCCGAAGCGGAGGAGCAGACCCGGTGACCAAACGATTCGTAGCCGTCGCAGGCAACGTGGGTGTGGGTAAGTCCACCCTCACCGCCTTACTGGCCGAGCGGCTGGGATGGGAGCCCTTCTTCGAGGCAGTAGACGACAATCCCTATCTGGCCGACTTTTACAAGGACATGCGGCAGTGGGCCTTTCATTCGCAGATCTTCTTCCTCTCACGGCGTCTGCGTCACCATTACGAGCTGTTGAGCCGCCCGCACTCTGTGATACAGGATCGCAGTGTCTACGAAGATGCCGAGATTTTCGCGCGCAATCTCTACGAACAGGGTTCTTTGGACGAACGCGATTATCAGAGCTATCGCGAACTCTATCAGACGCTCTGCGACCTGGTGCCCCCTCCCGACCTGGTGATCTATCTCCAGGCCGACGTGAAGACCCTGCTAGACCGCATTCGCAAGCGCGGCCGGCCCTACGAGCAGGATATCGATCCCGCCTATCTGGCCCGGCTCAACCGCCTCTATGATCGCTGGATCGACTCCTTTGTGCTCTGTCCGGTGCTGAAGATCCGGGCTGCAAGCATCGATTTCGTGGCGCATCCCCAGCACCTGGACCGCATTGTCGCCTCCCTTCAGGAAAAGCTCGCCGGCAAGGAAATCCTGGTCCTCGAATGATCCCGGCTATGCAGCCGGCCATCCAACCTCACTTCTGTTCCGAATCGTCCTATGAGTGCAAGTCAGCAGTACTACATCGGTATCGACCTGGGCGGGACCAAGATTCTGGCCGCCGTGGTCGACGAAACAGGCAAGATCCACGGCCGCGCCAAACGCAAGACCGTTCCCGCCAAGATGGAAGGGGACCCGCCTCTTATCGCGGACCGCATCGCCCGCACGGCCCGCGAAGCGATGGAGGAAGCAGGGCTTGTGCCGGAAGAGATCGCTGCGATAGGAGCCAGCGCGCCGGGACCCGTGGACATCCAGAAGGGAAGGGTGTATCGCGCCGTAAACCTCCCCAACTGGGAAAAGCCCTACGACCTGGGCCCAGAATTGCAGAAGCGACTGGGACGGCCCGTGGTGGTGGACAACGATGTCAATGTGGGGACCCTGGGAGAAGCCACCTATGGCGCGGCACGGGGATTCGACGACGTCATCGGCATCTTCGTAGGCACAGGCATTGGCGGCGGCGTTATCCTCGACGGCAAGCTGCGCCGCGGCTTCCGCTGGGCAGCCGGGGAGATAGGGCATATGGTCATGCACTGCCACGATGAGCTGTCCGATGTCGAATCCTTTGCCAGCCGGGGCGCCATCAGCCGACGACTGGAAGAGGCGCTGGCCCAGGGTAAGGCGAAGAAGCTGGCGCAGGTGCTGGCCAAGCGACAAGACCGCCGCATCACCAGTGGCGTCATCCGCCGTGCGCTCAAGGCAGGCGACAGCGCGACGCAGGAGGCCGTGGCCGAGGCCCAGCACATCCTGGGGTTGCTCATCGTTTCGGTGGTGAACCTGCTTGACCCGCAATGCATCGTGCTGGGCGGTGGTCTGGTGGAAAGCCTGGGCGAGAGCTTCGTCGAGCCGATCCGCAGTTTCGCCCGCAGCCATTTCTTCCTGCAGGAGGGAGCCGATCGCATCCAGATCGTGCAGGCCGAGCTGGGCGATGACGCGGGTGTGTTGGGCGCAGCCGTGCTGGCGCAGACGATGCTCGCGCGCGAGTAAGAGAGTGCCGGGCGTATGATCTCCCTTGGCCTGGTGGTGGCGGGTGTCGTCGGGCTGGCGCTGCTGGCGCTCCTCATCTACTGGCTGTTTTTCCTCACCGAAGGCGTATACCTGGGCGAACGAGTGGTCGTCTGGCTCTATGATCTCTACGCCTCCCGCTACGATGCCATCAAGGAATGGGATATGCGGGAGGAGATCGAGTATCTGGCCATACCGTTTGCCGCAGAGGTAGGGGAACGCCGGCGGCCACCCCTGATTCTGGACGTGGCCGCGGGCACGGGCCGGCTGACCCTGGCCGTGCGCTTGGCCGGGCTGCTGCCCGATGCCCGTTGGGTGCTGTTGGACGGATCCGCAAAGATGCTGGCGGTAGCAAGGCAGCGGCTCGGAAGTGACGAACGTCTCCATCTCATCCGACACAGTGCCCGCAAGCTACCCTTTGAGGATGATTTCTTCGATGTGGTGACCTGCCTGGAAGCACTCGAGTTCATGCCGGACCCAAAGGCTGTAGTGGCCGAGCTCGTGCGGGTGCTGCGACCGGGCGGCCTGCTTGTCATCACCAACCGTATCGGACGCATCCGCTATTTTATGCCCGGCAAGATCTGGCGCCATGCCGATCTCTACGCCCTGCTCAAGCAGCTGGGACAACGGCGAATCACCATCCGACCCTTTCTGGTCGATTATGAGTGGGTGAGTAGCGTCAAGTCCGGCAGTTTTGTGGCACCCGGCCGGGCCGACGACGAAACTGTCCTCCGACTTCTAGAAGCTTTGCCCAATTTCGATTACAATTAGAAACACAGCCCATCCATCCAAGACAACTTAATCGAGGCATTACCGTGAACCATTTCCTCTCCATTGCAGACCTGACTTCCTCCGAGTTCATCGATCTCCTTGATCTGGCCGATTCATTGAAGCGTGAGTGGGCAGCGGGCGGCAATCGTCCCATCCTGGCCGGTAAGACCCTGGCGATGCTTTTTCAGAAGCCCAGCCTGCGCACCCGCGTCTCGTTCGAGATGGGGATGCAGCACCTGGGCGGCCATGCCCTGTACATCTCGCCCAACGAGGTGGGGCTGGGCAAGCGCGAGAGTGTGGCCGATGTCGCCCGCGTGCTCAGCAGTTATGTGGACGGCATCATGGCCCGCGTCTTCGACCATGCCCACATTCTGGAACTGGCCGAACACTCCAGCGTGCCTGTCATCAACGGCTTGAGTGATTACAATCATCCGGCACAGGGGCTTACCGACATCTTCACCATCCGCGAGGCGCTGGGCCGGCTCCAGGGCGTCAGGCTCGTGTTCGTGGGTGACGGCAACAACGTGGCCACTTCCCTCATGTTCGGCGGCGCGCATACAGGCATGCATGTGGTTGTCTGCACCCCCCAGGGCTTCGAGCCCGACCCGCAAGTCGTGTCCCGAGCACGGGAACTGGCCCAGGCGACCGGTGCCACCATCGAGCTGGACCACGACCCGCGGCAGGCCGTCCGCGGCGCCGACGTTATCTACACCGATGTCTGGACCAGTATGGGCCAGGAGGCCGAGGCCCAGCGACGGCTCCAGGTCTTTTCTCCCACGTATCAGGTCAATGCCGAGCTCCTGGCCGCCAGCGGCAATCCCGACGTGCGGGTGATGCACTGCCTGCCCGCGCACCGCGGGGAGGAAATCACCAGCGAGGTGGCGGATAGCTCGCACAGTCTGCTCTGGATCCAGGCCGAAAACCGCATGCACGCCCAGAAGGCCCTGCTGGCACGTCTCTTGGGCGGGCTCTAGGCCGGCTCTCTCCGACCGGCAAGAAGCGCAGGCATGGAAGATCTTCTCGCAGTCCTGAGACAGTTTACCTGGATTAGCGCCATCGATATCCTGCTGGTGACGCTGATCTTTTATGCCGTCCTGCGTTTCTTCGCCGGTACACAGGGCGTGCAGTTGCTGCGTGGGGTGCTGGTCCTGGTGCTGATCGCGGCACTGGCCAGCACCTTTACCGGGCTCACCGCCTTTTCCTGGCTTATCCGCAGCAGCGGGATTGTCATCCTGGTGGCGCTGCCGGTCATCTTCCAGCCCGAACTGCGCCGCGCTCTGGAACGGCTGGGCCGGACGGGTGCGCTCATTGCCAGGCCCAGACGCTCTACCGGCACGTCCAAGCTGATCAGCGAGTTGATAAGCGCTTGCAGCCAGCTCTCCCAGGTGCGCTATGGCGCCATCATCGTTCTCGAAGATCAGACCGGCCTGCAGGAATACATCGAAACGGGTGTGCGCATCAACTCGACCGTGGATGCAGATCTGCTCATGACCATCTTCTATCCCGGTACCCCCCTGCACGATGGCGCGGTCATCATCCGCAACGAGCAGATCGTCGCCGCCGCCTGTGTCCTCCCCCTGACACGCCGCCCCCTGGCCGACACCTCTCTCGGCACCCGTCATCGCGCCGGCATCGGCATCACCGAAGATACCGACGCGCTCGTGATCATCGTCAGCGAGGAAAGCGGTGCAATATCGGTGGCCCGTAACGGCCGGCTGGCTCGGCGCCTGGAGGAGAAGCGCCTGCGCCGCATTCTGGAAAGCTTCTACGAATCCCGCGGCCAGCTTTTCGATTTCGATATCGAAGAGGTCGAGGAGGCGGCATGAAACAGCTGTCGCGCCTCGGCCGTCACTTCGACCTGAACACCTTTATCCTGGCATTCCTCCTGGCGCTTGTCGTCTGGGTCGTTTCGGTCCAGCAGGAGAATCCATTCGAGACTCAGATCATCAATCGGGTCAACGTAACCATTCGCAATCTGCCCGAAGATCTGGTTTTTGCCGAAGGCTCGGTCAATCTATCGCCGGTGGATGTGCGGGTGCGCGCGCCCCGCAACGTGTTGCAAACTCTGGCCACTCGCGATATGATCGCCTATGTGGATCTGAGCGAAGCCGAACCGGGTAGGCAGGAGTTCCCTGTTCGGGTGGAATCCCAGGTTTCGGAAGTCGAGATCATGGATGTCTTTCCCGACGCCGTGATCATCCGTCTGGAACGCAAGGCCGAGAAGGCAATCCCCGTGTCGGTTCGCATCAGTGACAGCCCACCCTTCGGCTACATCGCCGGAACGCCTGTGGTCACCCCTCCTGAGGTGACGGTACGCGGCGCCGAATCCCAGGTGAACAACGTGGCCGAAGCCGAGGTCTCGCTGCGCCTGCTGGATGCCCGCAGCGACGTGCAGGTCACCGAGTTTGTCACGCTGCGAGACCAGAACGGTGCCACCCTTTCCGGTCTCTCGGTCGAGCCCCGTACTGTGTCGGTCCTGGTGCCGGTGGAGCAGCAGCAAGGTTTCGATGAGAAGCCCGTGCTCCCCCGGCTGGAAGGCCAGCCCGCTGCCAATCACGTTATCACAGGCGTCTCAGTCGAGCCCGCCACGGTGACCTTGTTTGGCGATCCCGATGCCCTGGCCTCCATGGACCCCTTTGTGGAGACCATTCCCATCAATATCGACGGTGCCACCGAGGATATCGAAGAGCGAGTCCCCATCATCGTCCCCGAATCTGTGTCGGTTATCTCCGCTCAGGCCGTGACGGTGCACATCGGCGTGCAGCCCATCGAGGGCACCCTCACCATGACCCTGCATCCGGTGGTGCAGGGTCTGGGCCAGGGTCTGCAAGTCCAGAGCATCTCACCCGCCACCATCGATGTGATCCTGCGCGGCCCCTTGCCCAGGCTTCAGGCTCTGCAGGCCGACCAGAACGCTCGGGCCGTGCTGGAGCTGGCGAACCTGGAGGCGGGCGTCTATAAGTTGGTGCCCATTATGCTCTTGCCCGAGGATGTCCAGGTGCAGACCATCCTGCCCGAAACCGTGCAGGTGACCATCGAGGCTGTGCCCACGTCCACACCTACTCCGACTCCAACTCTCGAACCTGCCACCGAGACGCCGACACCTGCTCCTACCGCAACCGCGACCCCAACCCCGTCTCTCACCCCCGCCGATAGCTGACGCTCCGGCAGGTTTCTCAACCTGAACCCATGACCCAACTCACGCAAAAGCCCATTGTGGCCCTGGTCGGCCGCCCGAATGTGGGCAAATCCACGCTTTTCAACCGCATTGTGGGCAGGCGTCAGGCCATCGTCGAAGATGTGCCCGGCACCACTCGCGACCGCCTGTATGGCGATGCCGAATGGAATGGCAAGCCTTTCTTGCTGGTGGATACGGGTGGAATCGAGGTGCTGGAAGTGCGCGAGGGCAAGCCTGTACCGCTGCCCGACCCGCTGGCCACGGCCTCGGTCGGTTTCATCCGCGAGATCCGCGAACAGGCGGAGGCGGCCATCGCCGAGGCGGATGTGATCGTGTTCCTGGTCGATGCCAGCGAAGGGCTCTCGGCCGCGGACGAGGAGATCGCCAATCTGCTACGAGACAGTGATAAGCCCGTCATTGTGGCCGCCAACAAGGCCGACAACGAAGAGCGTCGTTTGAACGCGGTAGAGTTCTACGCCCTGGGTCTGGGTGATCCGATGCCCATCTCGGCCTACCATGGCACGGGTACAGGCGATCTGCTGGATGTCATAGCCGGGCTTCTTCCCGAGGTGGAACCCGTGGCCCTGGACGACACGACGTTGCGCGTGGCCATCGTGGGCAGACCGAATGTGGGCAAGTCGAGCCTGCTCAATGCCCTGCTAGGCCAGGAGCGGGCCATTGTCAGTGACATCGCCGGCACCACGCGCGATGCCATCGACACCTATCTCACCTGGGAAGGGGAGCCCCTCATCCTGGTGGATACGGCAGGCATACGGCGCCGCGGTCGCATCGAGCGTGGAATCGAGAAATACAGCGTGATGCGTGCGCTGCGGGCGATCGGGCGGGCCGAGGTGGTGCTGCTGGTCATTGATGCCACCGAGGGGGTGACGGCCCAGGATGCGCACATCGGTGGCTACATCCTGGAGGAAAACCGCAGTCTTGTCATCCTCGTGAACAAGTGGGATGCGGTGGAAAAGGATACGCACACCATGGCCGAATACACCCGCGCTTTGCGGCAGGAGCTCAAGTTTCTGGACTATGTGCCTGTACTGTTCGTTTCGGCGCTGACCCGCCAGCGGGTGAATCAGATTATTCCTACGGTGCTGCGGATCCGGGATGAGCGCTACGTGCGGATTCCGACCTCGGAACTGAACAGGCTTCTTCAGGAGGCCATAGCCGCTCATCCTCCCAAGACGTTTAAAGGGCGCAGGGCGCGCTTCTATTACGTGACCCAGGCAGAGGCCGATCCGCCGACGTTTGTCTTCTTTGTCAACGATCCCAAGGCCGTGCACTTCACCTATATGCGCTACCTGGAGAACCGCATACGCGAGCGTTACTCGTTTGAGGGGACACCTATTCGGCTGCAGTTGCGGGGCAAATCCCGCCAGCAGGAGCGGCGCTAGTGTCGGAGAGGTCGTGGCGGCGCCCTCGCCTGGACTGGATCACGCTGGCAACGGTGGGGGTGCTGGTGCTGGCTCTGGGCTACCTGGGATGGTTGGGTACAGCCGCCTTGCCTGAACCCACGCCAACGCCTGTGCCTCCACCCGTATTCGACGGCGACCGCGCGCTGGCCCTGGCGCAATACCAGTGTGAGATCGGTCCCCGGCCTACGGGCTCGCCCGCGGGCAGGCAAACGGGCGACTGGATCATCGAGCAATTGCAGCTGGCCGGCTGGACGGTGGAGACGCAGGAGTTCACCCACAACGGAGTGACGGCGCGGAATATCGTGGCCAAGGCGGGCCGTGGGGATGTGCTCCTCCTGGGAGCGCATTACGATACGCGGCTGGTGGCCGACCGCGACCCCGACACGGCGCGGCGTAACGAACCGGTGCTGGGTGCCAATGACGGGGCCTCGGGTGTTGCCGTGTTGCTGGAACTGGCCCGCGCGCTGGATGTGGAGTCGATGCCGCACGAAGTCTGGCTGGCCTTCTTCGATGCAGAGGACAACGGCGACCTGGAGGGATGGGACTGGGCGCTCGGTTCCCGCTACATGGCCGAAAATCTGGAGAGCCTGCCCAGGGCCATGATTCTGCTGGACATGGTAGGCGATGCCGATCAAAGGTTTCTTTGGGAGGGAAACTCGGATCCCCAGTTGCGGCAACATCTCTGGCAGACGGCCACGATCCTGGGCTACAAGGAGTATTTCGTGCCGGAGGTGGGGCCCACGCTTATTGACGACCATGTGGCCTTTCTGGAAAGAGGCGTGCCCGCGGTGGACATCGTGGACTTCGAGTATCCACCGTGGCACACAACCGCCGACACCTGCGACAAGCTCAGTGCGGAAAGCCTGGGCCGTGTGGGCCGGTTGCTGGAAATCTACCTTGAACGCGGCCTCATACGTGCGCTACAATAGGGTAGGAGTATCCTTTGATCTCCCCATGCGTTGGATCATTGTGGAAACCCTTCTCATAAGGAGGCAGCCATCGCACATCTGATTACTCTGCAGCCCGTCGTCGAGCGGGCGATTCTCGTCGGTACCGAGCTCAAGGGTAAACCTGCGCGCTTCGGACTGGCCGACTCAATGGCGGAGCTGGCACGTCTGGCCGAGACGGCCGGGGTAACGGTGGTCGGTACATTGACGCAGGCGATCGACCATCCCAATCCCGCCACCTATATCGGCCGCGGCAAGCTGGAAGAGTTGGTGACCATGATCCGCGCCGAGAATGCTCAGGTGGTCATCTTTGACGATGAGCTCAGCCCCCGCCAGCAACGCGAGATCGAGCGCGCTATTGGCGACGAGCAGGTCAAAGTTCTGGACCGGACGGCGCTGATCCTGGATATCTTCGCACAGCACGCGCACACCCGCGAGGGCGCGCTGCAGGTAGAGCTAGCGCAATACGAGTATCGTCTGCCCCGGCTTACCCGAGCCTGGACGCACCTGGCCCGGCAGGTGGGTGGCCGCGCGGGTGGCGCGACCGGCGGCGTGGGCGTGCGCGGGCCCGGTGAGACCCAGTTGGAGATCGACCGCCGTGAGATCGGCCGGCGCATTGCTTTCCTCAAGCAGGAGTTGGAACAGGTCCGTAGCCATCGCGAGCAACACCGGGTGCAGCGCCGCAAGTCTTTGTTGCCATTGGTGGCCCTGGTGGGCTACACCAATGCCGGTAAGTCGACCTTACTCAATGCCCTGAGCCGGGCCCATGTCCTGGCGGCCGACCAACTCTTTGCCACACTTGACCCTACCACCCGGCGCATGACCCTGCCATCGGGCAAGGAGGCGCTGATCTCCGACACGGTAGGCTTTATCCAGAAGCTGCCTACGCAACTGGTAGCGGCTTTTCGCGCCACGCTGGAGGAGATCCTGGAGGCAGATCTCATCTTGCATGTGGTAGACGCCTCGCACCCCAATGCTCTGGAGCAGGCAGAAACGGTGGATGAGGTATTGGGCGAACTGGGGGCAGCCGAGATCGCCCGGTTGATCGCGCTCAATAAGATGGACATTCTACCGCCGGAAAAGATGGAGGCAGTACGCCACCAGTTCGGAGACGCGGTCTGCATCTCGGCCCTCACGGGGGCCGGTCTCGAGGATCTGCTGGAACGCATCGAGGACATTTTCACCGAAATGATGGTGCCTATCGAGGTGCTGATCCCCTATACGCAGGGAGATCTGGTTGATGCTTTTCATCGTTTCGGCATTGTCAATCGCCAGGTACACCAGCCCGACGGTACGCTGCTCAGCGGGCGCGTACCTCCTGCTCTTGTAGCTCGCTTTGAGCCCTATCTCCACGACAGCCGAGAACGTATGGTGGTGGGGGAGGCGGCCAGGACTGGGCAGCCATGAGGGCTCAGATCGTCGGTTGGGTCAAGGGCAGCACGCTAGAACCGGCTTACCGGATCTCGGGTTTGAAGCAAGAAGAGTCATTGACATAACATTACCATCCTCTGTCTGCCGCGGGGAGAGAGCTTTTCTGATTGCAGGATGAATGTGCGCCCGGCCAGCCGAAGTGACCCGTACTTGTCGCCGACGGAATTGGCCAGTGGAAAAGTGGGGCAGGGGAGGGGTAGCAACTGGTGGCAGAAGTGAAAGTGACCTGCGCAAAGCCAGGGCAGGGGACAAGGGCATGTCCGGCGGGTAGCGGGACGGGACACCTGGACGCGAGGGGAGAAATTTTTCGGGGAGGGAGGTAGTCCATTATGTGAACTTAAGTGTGGTCAGTGTTTGTCTGATGGGTCATCCGCGCCGGCGGCATGGGAAGGCCGCTCGGCCAAGTGCGGTGGCCGGGTAAAGGCGGCAGACAACAGAACCCGGGCGACGGGTTCAGCGACGGTTGGCCGTCATCGGCGGTTATCTGGGACAAGGCGGACCTGCGTTGGGGCTCATTGCGTAGCTTACGGCCCGCAGGCTCGGTGCTCTTCCCCGCTCAGTCCGCCAGTTAAGCGATTATGTCGAATATTACTGGTATAATACAACATAATAATACTAGTGTGTAGTCATGGATTTGACATATTTTGACATAACGCTTCTGGTGTCTCATCGGACCTTATGCCGTTGAGGGCTAGAG
>RFJM01000505.1 GCA_003694905.1 Caldilineae bacterium | reverse complement strand
GGTTGTCGCGCTGGCAGGTTGTGCCCCGGCTCCCGCGTTCAACGCCGCGCCTGCGGCCCCTCTGCAGCCCGCTCAACGAGCAGAGGCGGCGGCACCGGTCGCCATCCAGACGCTGGACCAGGAAGCCCTGGCCGACCTGTACGACCGGGTCATCCCTTCGGTTGTCAACATTCAGGTGACGCTGTCCAGCCCCGCTGTCGATCTGACACCCCAGTTTCCCTTCGGCTTCCCCAACATACCCCAGGTGCCCCAACGCGCGGAAGGCTCAGGCTTTATCTACGATGATCAGGGACACGTGGTGACGAACAATCACGTGGTCGAAGGCGCTTCGGAAGTCATCGTGACTTTCTACAACGGTCTGTGGAGCGAGGCCGAGATCGTGGCCACCGATCCGCAGTCCGATCTGGCCGTGCTCCAAGTACAGGCGCCTGAGGGCATGACGCTAACACCCCTGCCTCTGGCCGAGCCCGATACGTTGCGTCCCGGCTACGGCGTGATCGCCATCGGCAATCCCTTCGGCCTGGAGAGCACCATGACTACGGGTATTGTCAGCGCGCTGGGACGCAGCTTCCCGGTGGGCGAAGGCCAGGGCGGACGCTACACCCTGCCCGATGTGATCCAGACCGACGCTGCCATCAATCCCGGCAATTCGGGCGGGCCCCTGTTGAATCTGAAGGGTGAGGTGGTCGGCGTCAATTTCGCCATCGAATCGCCCGTCCGCGGCAGTTCGGGTGTCGGTTTTGCCATCCCCGTCTCCATCGTGCGCCGCGTCGTGCCGGCGTTGATCGCAGAAGGGCACTATGCCTATCCCTACCTGGGCATCAGCGGACAGAGCATCACGCCCGAACTGGCCCGCGCCCTCGATCTGCCCGAAAACGTGCTGGGTGCGTATGTGGCCGAGGTGCCGGCGGGTGGTCCGGCTGCCAAAGCCGGCGTACGAGGCGGCGACAAGGTGATCCGCCAGGGAAACGTTGAACTGCGCGCCGGCGGTGACATCATCGTTGGTATCGATGATGAACCGGTTCGCTCCTTCGACGACCTGGTCAGCTATCTCGTGCGCAAGACCGAACCCGGCCAGAAGGTGCGCCTCACGATTCTGCGCGATGGCAAGACCGTCGAGCTGGATGTTACGCTGGGCGAACGCCCGCAGGCCTCCACGACCGCGCAGGAAGGCCCCATCACCGCGCGCCGCGCCATCGAGATCGCCAAAGAAGCGGTGCAGAAGCAAGAGCTCCTCAGCGGTCGGATCAGCGAGGTCATCGTGACCCAGGATGTGCGGGATGGTGTGCCCGTCTGGGTGGTGGAGCTGGGCGACGGCAAGCAAACGGCCCGGGTTGTGATCGATGCCCGCACCGGCGAGGTCCTGGAAATCTCGCTGGAGATGTGAGGTGCGAAGGTTCAAAACGCGAAATCACCCCGGTACAGGTGTGTTGTGCCGGGGTGATTTGTTTTGGGCAGGTCGTGGATCAGGGACAGCGAATGATACCTTGGGCCCACAAACAGGCACCGCAGACCGGCGCCTCGTTGTTGAAACAGTCCTCCAGATTGGCCACAGAGACATCACATCCCCCGCAAAAGGTGCAGGGTGGAAAGGCGAAGTCCTGCACGCGCTGTCGATAGGCGACGTATTCCGGATCCAGCCAGATATCCAGCAACGAACGTTCGCGAACGTTCCCTACCACGTGTTGGTAGATGGTGCGGGGTTTGTTGTGGAGATAGGTGTAGTGGGTGTGCATCAGGGGCCAGCAGGGGCTGACATCTCCGTTCCAGGCGATGGACATGGACCCCTGCTCGATGAAATCGCAGACATCGTTGCTCCCGCCCCAACTACTCCCGGCATAGCTGACGCTGTAACCGCTGTTGAAGGCTGCGAACAGGACTTCACGTGTCTCTTCGTTGAAGTCCATCTTGGGCAGGCTGAGATGGGGTGCCTGGCTATCGCCGAGGTAGGCAAGAGAGCGGAGGGTGCCGGTGTACAGCCTTTCCTCTTGCATGGCCTCGTTCACCGGCTGTACGTTGCTGACGGAAAAGTATTTCGCGCCCAGGCGCCGCGCCAGTTTCAACACTTCAGGCAGGTCGGCAATATTGCGCTTCATGGCCACAAAGGCGACGCCGATCTCGGGGATCGGGAAGTGCCCTCCCTTGCGCATCTTGCGAAAACGATTAAGGTTGTCGATGACCTGAGGGAGTTGGGCACCCAGCCGTACATCGGCATAGCTTTCGGGCGATGCACCGTCGATGGAAACCCATAGGAGATCGAGGCCGGCATCGATGATCTCACGACTGCGCTTCTCGGTGAGCATAGTGCCGTTGGTGATCATCTCGACCCGTCCTCCCAGTTGTTTCACCCGGGCAATCCACTCGACGGTACGGCGGTGAAACAGAGGTTCGCCAATGCCGCCAAAATAGACGGTGGGCACGGGATCGATTTCCTGCAAACCACTAAGAATGGCCGAGAAGGTCTCATCGGACATGCGGCCCACCGGCATGTCCCAGGCGTTGCGAAAGCAGGTGATGCAATCGATATTGCAGGCGTCGGTGGGTTCGATGAACACCTTGGCCAGATGAGTCACAGGGCGATGGATGCGCAGGCTGTTTCGTTCAGGGTCCAGGCGCACTTTGGCCCCCGGTTCCAGCCCAAAGCGGGAGCGGACTTCGGGCGGCAAAACCAATCGGCCCTCTTCATCGACATAGCCCCAGTCGGGGCGATCGCTCTGCGATGCGGTAGAGAGTGGAAGCCTCAGGGAGGCGGCAACGGTGGGAAGAGGCATGGCAGGTTGCTCACAAGAAAGTGGTGGCCGAACAGGAACACGATAGCTGGCCAACTGTAATTTGTAGTGGCTGTGTTGTCAAGGTTGTTGCGGAAGGGGGGACGTTTCAAAATAGGGGCAGCCGGTGCGCTAGGCTGGCAAGGGTGCCTCCTGCAGGGGGGCGGGGGAGCGCCCCGCATCCGCGGCGTCGGCCGGCGAGACGGGCGGCCGAGATTTCAGCTTCTCAGGCAGAGCTGGATGTGGGCCAGGCTTTCCAGCCTGTCCGAATGCAGGCCCACGCAGCACGGCCTGGCAAGCTGAAACGGTCGTTGGTCGTCTGGTCGGGTCGGGCCGCTTCTTTTTCCGGGGGGCTCCGCCCGCGAGCTGCCCCCAAATTGAAACACACCCGCGGAAGGGGAGGATGAAACGACTCCGGGCATGTCCCTCAAAGCCTCAGGTCCGGCCCACAGTGATCCAGACGATTGCTTTCCCTACGACTCCCCAAAAGCCCGTGCCCCAAGCTTTCGGCCGATTTGCCGTGTGTGACACCCGGCGAGCGAACTCGCGCACCGCAGGCACTACGCGGCAAACACGGACTCGCCGCCTATGCTACAGCCGAACGGCACCGGCCGCGAGCCAATCCAGATCCCTCCTGCCGCCTCCATCCTCGCATCTCCACGAACACCCTTTCCGCCGCGAGGCGTCAGTACTTCTTGACGATGGGACTATAGGCGGCCGGCGAGCGGGACATGATGATCTGCATCTCCTCCCGGTAGCGGCGTACGTCGTCGAGATCGATGCGGGCGAAAGCGTAGCCGGGAGTGGGCTTCTCGGCCTCGGGATCGCTGATGTGGCTGATGACCGTGCCGTCGGGTGCGATGATGGCGCTCTCGCCAAAGAACTGGCGACTGGGTTCCTCCCCCACGCGATTCGCGGCAAGCAAGAAAGCTCCATTTTCGGCCGCACGCGCGACCGTAAAGGCCTGCCACTCGTGCACGTAGGGCATCTCGTAGGCCGCCGGCACGCAGATGACCTCAGCCCCCAGGAGGACCAGCGAGCGTGCAGCCTCTGGGAAGGCAATGTCCCAGCCGATCATCACCCCCAGGGTGCCAAAGGCCGTATCGAAAACGCTGAAACGATACCCGGGCCTGAAACTCAACTTCTCCTCGCCTTTGAGATGGATCTTTCGATATTCGCCCAACAGTTCACCGTCGGGACCGATGACCACCGCTGCGTTATAAAAGATGCTTTCGACCTTTTCCTTGGTGGGCAGGCCAAAGACGATGTGCGTGGAAAAATCCGCGGCGCGTGCCGCCAGGACATTGAACTGATGCCCCGGCACGCGTTCGGCCAAGCGATTGAACCCCACGCCGTTTTCAACTCCGGTCGTTGCCAGTTCGGGAAAAACAATCAGGTCGGTGTCTTCCTCGCTGCAGATACGCTCAACCGTCTCTGCCATATGATAAAGGTTGCTCTCAAGATCACCCAGCTTGGGTTGCATCTGCACTACCGCGACAGTCACTTCAGTCATGGAACTGCTCCGAAAAAGATGATAGGTGTACCGAAAAACGCGGACTCGTCCTGAGGAACGAGGACAACAAGAGGTTAGAACTCCCTGATTCTCCGTCTACTCCCTCGGCACGCTGGGAAAAACCGTTTCCGGTATAGTCAGACAGTACGAACCGATGTTCAGAACAGATCTTACTTCTTCTTCTCGAATCCTGTCAAATCGGCAGGATAGGGAGTGTGTCACATGCGAGGGGGCGGCTCTCCGCCGTCTGAGAAAGCCGGAGATGGCTGAGCTCCAGGGCTCGGGAGAATAGGGACGCAGGGAGGCCGAGGCCGGACACAACAGAATGTCGTGCCCTCGTCAAACAGAAAAAGGCGTGAGGGTTCTCACGCCTTGGTCGTGATCAGACCGGCCAGGGAACTAGCGGCGAACCTGCTTCAAGCGGGCGCGCTTGCCAACGCGATCGCGAAGGAAGTAGAGCTTAGCCCTTCGAACCTTGCTGTGGCGCAGGACCTCGATTTTTTCCACACGAGGCGCATGCACCCGGAAAATGCGCTCGACCCCTATACCATGGGCACCGATCTTGCGCACGGTGATGCTGGTCGCAGGACCCTGCCCCTTGATGGCGATAACGGTACCCTGAAAGACCTGGGTGCGCTCGCTCTTGCCTTCGACGATGCGATTGTGGACTTTAACGATATCCCCGATGCGAATCTCGGGAAGTTCTTCCTTGACGTGTTCGTTTTCGAGTGACTGTATCAGATAAGACATGGCGCAGAAAACCTCGTATCACACAACGAAGGCACCCTGTCAGGTGCCTCGTGACGGGATCCATGATGGCAACGGCGAAGTCTAACACAGAGCCGCCAGAATGGCAAGAACGTAATGCCGCCCGGGGTGTGTCACAGAACCGACCGCGGTCCATGGCTCCCTCGCCAACGGGCGCACATCAGGGCAACGTGAAGCCATCACTCCCCGGCTGGCCTCGGTCTATTCCCTCGCGACCTGCCCGGTTGGCTCTCGCCTTTGCACCCACATCAGCAGCCCTTGCCCTAGAAGAAAGAAAGCCGCACAGAGGACGTAGACCCAGCTGAGAGGCATGAGGTTGATCAGGGCAAAGGCCAGGAATGGTCCGGCCGCCGCACCGATGTCACCTGCAGTGGCATATGCCCCCATGGCAATCCCCTGCCGCCCTGGCGGTGCCATATCCCCGAGCAGCGCCGCCAGGATGGCGAGGGCTGCGCCGCTGGACACCGCGCTGAGGGCCAGCCCGCTGACAACGGGCCAAAAGCTGTAGGAGAAGGCCAGCAGACCGAATGCCGCCACCCCCAAAATCAAAGCACCGGTAATGACCGGCCAACGCCCTACCCACACATCGGACACATGGCCGGCCACCGGACCGATGGCCCCTGCCAGCAACGCCCGCACACCCAGCAAAAAACCCGCAGCCGTGGCGATACCGACGAACTGCCCGCCCAGGTTGATCCCTGCGCCAAAGCGCTGTTGCAGCAACAGGCTGAAGGTGGAGAGCACCACACCGAGGGCTGAAAATTCGACGATGGCGTGAAGAGTGACCACGGCCAGAAGATCACTTCGGCCGGCCAATACCCGCAGCGGCCCGCGCCAGTCCCCTAGCCGCCGTGGCGACACGTCTGCCCTGTCGGTCGTTGAAGGATCGGCTTGAGACAGGGGACGTGTCTCGGGAATAGCCACCAGGGCCACCAACAAGCCGGTCGCCCCCATGGCCGCGTTGACCAGCATGGCGGAACGAAAACCGATGGTATCCACCAGGTAGCCGCCCACAAGCGGTCCGATCCCCAGACCGAGCAGCACCCAGGTATTGTACATGCCCGTCAATCGTCCCCGGTTGGCCGGTGTCGTGATATCCACGATCATGGTCAGACCCCCAACGTTGATCAGCGTCCACGCCAATCCCCATAGAAGCCGGGTAAAGAGAAAGGGCCAGAATCCGCGCGCCTCACTGTATCCCAACGTGGATGCGACCCCAAACAGCATACCTAGCACGAACAAGCGGCGTCTGCCAAACCGGTCCAGCAGCATGCCGCCCAGCGGATTTGCCGGAATGCGGATGAGCCGATTGACCCCCAACATGATTCCCACGGCGCCCAACGAGAGGGCCACGACCTGCAATTGCGTGACCAGCACAGCATACAGCGTGAGATCCCCAAAGAGCGAGAAGGTGACGGCAAGGCCAAGGGGTAGCAGGACGCGGCCGGGAGTCTGAGAAGGCTGCATGGCACAGAGGGAAGTCCGGAAGCGGAGGCCGACGCGAACAGAACGTGGACGACCAGACCAAGGTGAAGAGCGAGTGTTCGCCGCAGACAACAACCTTGACGACCGAGTAACGCTCAGCCCTGTGCGGCTGCAGCAGCTCTGGCCCGGTCTGGTCACACAAATGAAAAGACCGGTCAACTTCTAGACGACCGGTCTGCACTCGAGTGCTCGGTTTCAGACTGTAGGTACACCCGGAAGGACTCGAACCTTCAACCCGACGATTAAGAGTCGCCTGCTCTGCCAAATTGAGCTACGGGTGCACGCGGGTTAAGGAAGCGACTGCGTTGGTAACTACCTTGGAAGCGCCTACAAGTATATCGATGAAGCGGGTCTCTGTCAAGAAGGAGCGTTTGGCGGAGACTGTAACAGTTTAGTCGGTATGTGGCGCGGGCGCCGGCTGGCTGACAGGAAGTCAGCCCCTCCAGGCCTCCGGCCAGAGGTCAGCCTGCGCTGGCCTGATAACCGTCGGCGCAGGCCGACCGCTGGCGCAGCCTGTAGAGGTCGAGTTTACTCGGCGCCATGCACGATCTGCCAACAGCGAGCGGCGAGCCTCCGACCGAATTGCTACAGTGGCGTTTGGCGGGCGCATTTCAAAATTTGGGGGCAGCTCGCGGGCGGCGCCCCCCAGAAAAGCCGCGGCCACAGCCAACTGCACAACTACACACAGTTTCAGGTTGCCCGGCCGTACTGCGTGGGCCGGCATCCGGACAGGCTGGAAAGCCTGTCCCACATGCAACCCGACCCGAGAAGCTGAAACCC
>RFJM01000504.1 GCA_003694905.1 Caldilineae bacterium | reverse complement strand
TCATCTTCCAGGCCCTCCAGGTCGTCGTGGGGCACGGGTTTGGTGATGCCCGCATTGTTGACCAGAAGATCAAGACGGCCATAGCGCCGCGCCACCTCTTCGGCCAGCACCTTCAGGGCCGCGCTATCATCCACCGGCGCCCACGCGACCATGTGCCCCGTCCCGGCCAGACTTTCCGCTACCGCCTCCGTCTTCTCCCGGCTGCGGGAATAGGTCAGGACCACGCGCGCGCCTTCCTCGGCCAGCTTGCGGCAGATGGCCGAGCCGATGCCACCGCCGCCACCGCTGACAACGGCGACCCAGTTCATCATGCTTCGAGCTCCGCTCTTCGCCATCACCACACCTCCACACCGGCAGCCATGGGCTCATCGGCTGGCGGGGAAACGTATTCATCCGGCAGGCGGGCCGACTCCCGCTTGATCAAGGCGCCTGGGATCAGGATCATCTCCGGCGGCGCATCGGGCTCTTCCAGCCGGCGGAACAGCAGGTCCAACGTGGCCCGGATCATACGGTTGACGGGCGTGCGGATGGTTGTGAGGTTGTACGAAGGCCAGGCCGCCGCCGGCAGATCATCAAACCCGATGATGGAGACGTCCTCGGGCACACTCAGGCCACAGGCATAGCGCGCTGCGTCCATGGCACCGAAAGCCTCGATATCGCTGGCACAGAAGATGGCGTCGGGTCGATCCTTGCGTTCGAGCAGACGTCTCGCCGCCTCGAAACCGGCCTCGTAGGTATAATCGCCCGGCTCGATGATGCAGCTGAGATGCCCGCGCTCGCGCAACCGGTCCAGGAACCCCTTGCGTCGATCCAGATTGGTGGAGGCATTGGCCTTGCCTTCGATGAAGGCGATGCGCTTGTGCCCGGCATCCAGCAAGAGATTTGCGACCAGTCTGCCCGCCTCAACGTTGTCGGTGCAGACGGCGTTTACCGAACTGCCCAGCACGTAGCGGTTGAACAGCACCACCGGCGCGCCATGCCGAATGCACTCGTCCGCCATTTCCGATGAGATGGTGGCCGAGGTGATGACAAGGCCATCCACACGGTACTGGAGCACCAGTTCCAGAAGGTCGTCTACCTCCTGGTCGGGCGGCGTGCTGAAAAGGAGTGACTGGCGCCCCGCGGCCTGCAATGCCTGGATGAACTTTTCCAGCACGTAGGGGTGGAAGGGGCTGGTGATCCGGCCCATGACGATGCCAATGATGTTGGTATGCTGGGTGCTCAGGCTGCGGGCGATGGCGCTAGGCTTATAGCCGAGCTGGGCAGCTGCCTGCAGGACTTTGCGCCGGGCCGTCTCCGAAATGCTGGCGCCGGGCGTGAACGCGCGCGACACCGTTGACTGCGAGACGCCGGCAAGGCGGGCCACATCGATGGAGGTTACTCGTTTCATAGCCGTCCCTTCTGCCAGAGGTCAGCCGCCTTCACCGTAGCGTCGAAGGCGCAGATCGCACTGGGCCTTATGGCCGAGAAAGCCTTCGAGTTCACACAGGCGAGCTCCATAGGCGCCGATATAGACGCTGGCCTCAGGCGTGATCTGTTGATAGGTGCACGTCTTCAGGAACTTGCCGACCCACAGCCCGCCCGTATAGCGGGCTGCCTTTCGCGTCGGCAAGGTGTGGTTGGTGCCGATGACTTTGTCGCCGTAAGCGACGTTGGTCTCCGGTCCCAGGAATAGGGCACCGTAGTTGGTCAGGTGTTCCAAGAAGTAGCGGGGGTTCTCGGTCAGCACCTCCACGTGTTCGCAGGCGATGCGGTCGGCCTCCTGCACCAGTTCCTCTATGGTATCAACCACGATGACCTGCCCATAGTCGCGCCAGGAGACCGAGGCGATGTCCGCAGTGGGCAGCGTCTGCAGCTGGCGTTCGATCTCGGCCAGGGTGTCGTAAGCAAGCTGCTCGTCTGTGGTGAGCAGGATGGCAGGGGAGGTGGGACCGTGTTCGGCCTGGCCCAAAAGGTCAGTGGCGCACATCTCGGCATCGGCGGTGTGGTCGGCGATGACCAAGACCTCGGTGGGGCCGGCGAAGAGGTCAATGCCCACGCGGCCGAACAACTGGCGTTTCGCCTCGGCCACATACATGTTGCCAGGCCCCACCAGCATGTCTACGGGTCGGATGGTCTCCGTGCCCAGGGCCATGGCTGCAACCGCCTGCACACCCCCCAGGATGTAGATCTCGTCAGCGCCGCCGAAGTACATGGCCGCCACCGTCGCTGCGGGCGGCTTTCCCTGCACAGGTGGGGTGCAGGCGACGATGCGGGAGACTCCCGCAACCTTGGCCGTAACCACGCTCATATGAGCCGAGGCAACCATGGGATAACGGCCACCCGGTACGTAGCACCCCACGCTGTTCACCGGGATATTCTTGTGGCCGAGGATCACGCCAGGCAATGTCTCGACCTCCACATCTTGCAGGGCCTGACGTTGGATCTGGGCGAAGTTGCGCACCTGCGCCTGGGCAAACTGGATGTCTTCAACGGTCCTCTGGGGCAATGAGCCGACGATTTCCTCGATCTCGGCGGTCGTAAGCCGAAAGCTTGGAGGCGACCAGTTATCGAAGCGTTCCGACAGCTCGCGTACTGCAACATCGCCGCGCGCCTCGATGTCGGCCAGGATGTTCTCAACGACAGCTCTTACCCTGGCATCGGCCTCACGCGATGCCTGCTCGCTGATACCTTGCTTGATGTAACGAACGGCCATGAACGGCGCTCCTGAAGTTGGGAGGAAAAGGGGCAGTCAATCAGTAAGGAGAGTCAGGCACCTCCGCCGTAGCCTGTGAGTCAGCGCGGACGGCGGTGACCAACTGTTTTGCATACGTTGCCAGTATGGTGGAATCGGTCATCAAAGTGACAAACCGAAAACCCTTCTCGATAGCACCTCGGGCATATTGCGGATCGTTGGTGTGCAGACCGGCGACGATGCCGTGGCGGCGACAGGCCGCCAGGATAGCATCCAGCGCTTCCACCAGCAGGGGTTCGGTGGGATCGACCCGCTGCGTGCCGCCCAGGCTCAGGCTGAGATCCCCAGGCCCCACATACACGCCGGTCAGGCCGGGCGTACTGCAGATCTCTTCCAGGTTGGCCAAAGCCTCGGCAGTCTCCACCATGGCCAGAGTGATCACGGCCTCGTTGGCATGGTCCGCATAGTCGGCGCCGGCGTAGACCCTGGCGCGCGTAGGCCCCAGACTGCGGTATCCCTGAGGATGGTAGCGGCAGGCGCCCACAAAACGCTCCGCCTGCTCGCGGTTGTTTACCATCGGACAGATGATCCCCATACACCCTGCATCCAGCAATCGCATCATCAGCCCCGGATCGTGCCACGTCACACGCGCCAGCGGCGTGACATGGGTCGTCGAAATGGCCTGGAACATGGTCAATGCCGTCTGGAAGTCGGCCATGCCATGTTCCATGTCCACCGTCAAGCTGTCAAATCCCTGGTGCGCCATGAGTTCTGCGGACCAGGAGGAAGGGATATGCAGCCAGCCGTTGATGGCCGGTTTGTCGGCCTTCCAGAGTGAAAGGAGGTGATTATCACGCATGGTAGAGTGGGTGCGTGAGACGAGTCCGGGGAGGCATCACGGTTGCATACGTATGCAACCATTTTAGCAGGTACTTTGCACCCTGTCAATAGGTTTCTTGGCCCTGGGACACTGTAACACTTCGGTCGGTGGCTCGCGCTGGCTGTTGGCAGATCGTGCATTGCGCCGAGTAAACTCGGCCTCTACAGGCTGCACCAGCCGTCGGCCTGCTCCGACGGTTATCAGGCTAGCGTAGGCTGGCCTCTGGCCGAAGGCCCGAAAGGGCTGACTTCCAGTAAGCCAGCCACCGCGCTACATACCGACTAAACTGTTGCAGTGTCTTGGCCCTGAGCCTGCTTGCGTTTGGCCAAAAGGTCTTGTAAGAGCACAGAGTGGCACTCAGCCGCTTGTAGGTCGGGCTTCCAGTCCGTCGCCGGCCCTGGCCCCCAGGCGGTGAGCTTATTCCGCTGGATGTGCGCACGGCAGGGCATGGCGGCCGCTGCGGCCGCGCACGGGCTCGCTGTCGTGGGGCCTTCGAGACACCGCCCACGCCCACCCTGGCCGGCATGGGGATGACAGCCGCATCCTGATGGCCCGAGGAGGAGGGTTGCAGAGGTCTGCGCACGTATGAGTGATTGGGCCGCAGAGCGGCCGGTGATCCCCAAAGTGGCGGCTGCACTGAAACGCGAATTTTGTGATCATCCCCTCATGCTGTATTCTTCCCCACTGCTCATCTCTCTCAAACGTGGTTTAATGAGGCTATTATGAAGGACGCCACACACACATTGACCCCTCAACAGCTGGCGGCCGTTGAGACCGTCCTGGCGCGGTACCAGGGTAAAGGGCGGAGCGCCCTATTGCCCTGCCTTCATGAGGTCCAGGCCATCACGGGCTGGCTGGACCCGGAAATCTGCGCCGCGATCGGCCAAAGCCTGCGTGTGCCCTTAGTGCAGATTCACGAGGTCATCGAGTTCTACACCCTCTTCTACAATCGGCCCGTAGGCCGGCGCATCATCCGGGTGTGCGATGACGTGCCCTGCTACCTGGCCGGAAGCGAGGCGATTATCCGAGCCTGTGCCACACGGCTGCGGGTGGATGAAGGTGGGGGCACCACCGAGGACGGTGCCTGGACGCTGGAAATACATCCCTGTCTGGGGCGCTGCGAACAGGCCCCCTTCCTCATGATCGATGATGAAGGGTATGGCCACGTGACGCCGGAGCAGATCGCAGACCTGTTGGGGGGAAAGCCATGAGCTATCGCCCCATTCTCACGGCCCGGATAGGTAAGGTGGATCCCACGAGTCTGGATGACTACGTGGCCCACGGTGGTTTTCAGGCGCTGAAAAGGGCACTGGCGTTGGGCCCCGATGCCATCATCGACATCGTGACGCAGGCGAACGTCCTGGGACGCGGCGGCGCTGCTTTTCCTGCCGGGATCAAGTGGAAGGCGGTGAGCACAGAACCGGGACCCAAGTATGTGGTGGCCAATGCCGATGAGTCGGAGCCGGGCACCTTCAAGGACCGTATCATTATGGAAGGCGATCCTTTCTCCTTGGTGGAGGGGGTAATCATCGCCTCCTACGCTGTGGGCGCCCACCAGGCCTACATCTACATCCGCGGTGAATATCCGCTGGCCATCACGCGCGTGCAGAATGCAGTTGATGCCTGCTATCAGGCCGGCATGCTGGGAGAGCGGATCCTGGACAGGCGCTATCCTCTGGATATCGAAGTGCGGCGGGGTGCGGGGGCCTACATTTGCGGTGAAGAAACGGCCCTGTTCGAAAGCATCGAAGGCAAGCGCGGGTTCCCGCGCATCAAGCCCCCCTTCCCCACGCAGGTGGGACTGTTCGGGCGGCCGACCCTGATCAACAATGTCGAGACATTGATCAATGCCCTGCCGTTGGTGCAACACGGCCCCGACTGGTTCCGTACCATGGGACCGCTGGATTCCCCCGGCCCTAAGCTCTACTGCCTCTCCGGCCGGATACGACGCCCCGGCCTGGTGGAAGCGCCCATGGGCACCACCCTCTACGATCTCATCTATAACTACGGCGGTGGGGTCACGGGCAGTGGCGAGTTGGGCGGGGTACTGCTGGGCGGCGCCGCGGGCACCTTTGTCACCGCAGACGATCTCGATGTCTTTATGGACTTCGGCTCCCTGCGGGAGATCGACGCTGCCCTGGGTTCGGGCGTAGTCATTGTCTTCGATACCTCGGTGGATATGAAGGCTGTGCTGCGGCGCATTGCCCGCTTCTTCGCCCACGAATCCTGCGGCAAGTGCTATCCCTGCCAGCTCGGCACGCAGCGTCAGCTCGAGATCATCGAACGGCTGGCTGCAGACCGCCTGCGGCCGGGCGATCTGCAGCTGCTGAGCGAAGTGGGCCAGACCATGACCGACGCCAGCATTTGCGGGCTGGGCCAGACCGCCCACAGCGCCATCCGCACCGCGCTCAAACGTTTCGACTTCGATCCTTCCACCGGTCATTTTGCCCGCTTTGGTCCCCCCTCCGGGGTGCAGGAAGCTCTGGCTTGAAGCTCAAGACGTTCCTCTCACCACATCCCTTGCCATGACGACACCCTCCCACAACAACCGCATCTGGATCACGATCGACGGACGCTCACTGCAGGTCCCACCCGATATCACCATTCGCGAAGCCGCAGCCCTGGCCGGGGTGGAGATCCCCACCATCTGCTATCACGACGCGCTCACGCCCAATGCGGTTTGCCGCATCTGTGTGGTGGAGTGGCGGGGTGCGCGCACGCTGGTGCCGGCCTGCGTCGCTCGCGTGGCCGATAATGCCATCATCCAGACCAACAGCCGGCGCGTGCGTACGGCCCGCCGCACCCTGCTGGAGATGCTGGCCTCGGCCGTAGATCTTTCGCAAGCACCCGAGATCCAGGCCATGATGCAGGAATACGATGCCGACCCCGACCGTTTCGGCCCCGAGGCGCGGCGCAGGGAAACCGGCGGCGTGAAGGACGACAATCCCTTCTACGTTCGGGATTATGACAAATGTATCCTGTGCTGGCGTTGTGTACAGGTCTGCGCCGAGGATGTGCAGCACACCTTTGCTCTGGGTTTCAACCATCGCGGCTTCGATACCGAAATCGCCACCTTCTTTAACCTGGGCATGAAGGAAACCACCTGTGTTTTCTGCGGCAATTGCGTTGGCGTGTGCCCTACCGGCGCGCTCAAAGGCAAGCGGCTCTACGAACTGGAACTGCGAGGTGACTCATGAACCCCGACCGCATCGTCCCCACCACCTGTCCCTTCTGCGGCGTCGGCTGCCAGATCCAGCTGCACATCAAGGATGAGCAGATCGTCAACGTCACGGCGGATTTCGAGATGCCCCCCAATTACGGCCAGCTGTGCGTGAAGGGCCGTTTCGGCACCGACTTCGTGCACCACCCTACCCGGCTCACACAGCCCCTCATCCGCAAGGATATCGCGGCCGGCTCGACACCGGGCAAGGCGCGGCGGGCCAACTCCCTGGCCGAGGACTATCGCGAGGCAAGCTGGGACGAGGCGCTGGACCTGGTAGCGACGCAACTGGCGCGCGTTGTTGCGGAGTCGGGTGGGGACGCCATTGGCACTTATTGCAGCGCCAAAGTCACCAACGAAGACAACTACCTCTTTCAGAAACTGGTGCGTGGACTCCTGGGCACCAACAACATCGACCACTGCGCCCGCCTGTGTCATGCCGGCTCGGTGGCAGGACTGATGCGGACCATCGGCTCCGCTGCCATGTCCAACAGCATCGCCGAGATGGAGCACCTGGAAGTGTTCATCGTCACGGGCTCCAACACGACTTTCGCCCACCCGGTCATTGCTCTCAGCCTGAAGAAGGCGGTCGCGCGCGGGGCAAAGCTCATCGTCATCGACCCCAGGCGTATCGAACTGGTAGACTTCGCTACCCTGTGGTTGCAGCAGCGCCCCGGTACCGATGTGGTAGTGTTCCAGGCCATGGCCCATGTCATCGTTGCCGAGAAGTTGTACGATGCCGACTACATCGTCCGGCACACCGAAGGCTTCGACGAATACGCGGATTCGCTGGCCGAGTGCACGCCGGAATGGGCCGAGGAGATAAGCGGCGTTCCGGCCGAAAAGATCCGGCAGGCGGCGCGGCTCTACGCTCGCGCCAACGCGGCGCCCATCTACTGGGGGATGGGCATCAGCCAGAGCACCCACGGTGCCGACAACGCCACGGCGCTGGTCAATCTGGCCATGCTCTGCGGGCACATCGGGAAGTACGGTGGGGGGCTGAATCCGCTCAGGGGCCAGAACAATGTCCAGGGTTGTTCCGATGTGGGCGGGCTGCCCAATGTGTATCCCGGCTATCAGCCGGTGAACGACATTGGGCAGCCCGCCCACATCGGAACAACCCTGCACATTGTTCTGGCCCCTGACCGGATTCAG
>RFJM01000503.1 GCA_003694905.1 Caldilineae bacterium | reverse complement strand
CGTTACCGGATCGGGCGTGAAGAAGCCGGAAACCACCTGGACGCCGGGATCCTCGCGCAGAGGCCGTGTGATCTCCTCGAGCCACGTGGGCTCGAGCCGTACACCGGCATCGGTCACCGCGATGATATCGCCCCGGGCCGCCGCGATGGCGCAATTGCGCCCGCGCGAAATGTTGGCACCCGGCTCCACCAGCACCCGCAGAGGCAGACGGTCGGCATAGGCCTGGATCTGCGCCACGGTATCGTCGCTCGAGCCACCGTCTACGATCACCACCTCGTCGGGCGGCAGCGTCTGGGCTACGATACTGTCCAGCAGTTTGCGGATAGAGGCGCCTTCGTTGAAAACCGTCGCGACCAGCGAGATACTCATGGTCCTGGCCTGAGATAGCGCGCCGCCACGGGCTGGAATGGTTGACCCGGAGGCTGCCAGAAGAACTCCAGGGCCTTACCGCCCCCGCGCTGGAAATAGTCGATGCGGATTGCATGTGCCCCGGCGTTGAGCTCGAGCGTGGCCGACACCTCATTGACGGTATCGGGGCGCAATCCTTCGGCCACCACCTCTCCGTCGAGCCAGAAGCGAACTCCGTCGTCCGCATTCAGGCGGAACTGATAGGTGCCTGTCTCGGGCGCCAACAATTCACCAGTCCAGGTGACGCTGAAGGGGCCGAAGACGGGCTCGGGATCGGGCCAGGCATTGAGAATGAGGGGATCCACCCGCTCCATGAAAGGCGGTGGTGTCCACTCGCTGCCGCGATAGTAGAGACCACGTAACCCAAAGGGGCCCGGCCCCTTGCGGAAGAGATAGCGGTCGGGCACCGGGCCCTCGCCCGCCGGCCCAGACCAGATGAGCAAGGGCTCCGCCGGTGCCAATCCCTGCGGCATGGCCTCGATGACCAGGGCGTGGAGACCCTTGCCCAAGAACCGCGGCGTTGAGGGCAGCGGGCTTTCATCCAACTGCACCTGGGCAGGCGAGGCGAACGCGTACTCGCCGCTCACAGGGATGTACAGCCCTCGGATCTGATCGGCTGCCTCGGCGCGATTCATGGCCTGCAAAGCCGTAATCTCGTTGCCGGGAACGGTGACGCTGAGGTAAAGAGGCCGCTCCAGACGGTCGTGTACGACCTGCCAGGTGACACCGGGATAGTAGTATTGGAAGAGATCCAGCACATATTGGAAATGTAGGTCCAGCAGAAAAGAAGCGCCGTCCCCATCCAGATCGGGCAGGGGGAGATCCTGGGGGGGATCGGCCAGCCGGTAGTCAGGATGATCCAGCCCTCCACCCAACTGGTCGAAGGGAGAGATATGGATGGGGCCGAGATCCAGCCCGATGGGACGAGGCGGCCGATAGGTCAGAAAACGCAGCGGCGAGAAATAGTACAGGCGTGGACTCAGATAGAGCTTGTGCTTCGCACGTTTGGCCAGCACCTCACGGGCGACCGTGGTTTCCAGCGGCGAGAAGGCCGTATAGACAGCGGCATCGGCGGCCTGTTGGCGAAAATAGACGCGGGAATTGAGAGAGGCTGCGACAATCAGCCCGGCGGCTGCCAGGCCATACCATAGCCAGCGCCAGAGATGATAGCGCCGGGCCGGATACAACAGGCCGCGCAGTGAGAGGTCATAGGCATCGGCCGCCAGCAAGGCGATGGCAGGGGTAACGCCCAGCGTGCGATAGGCCTGGGGTGCCTCGTTGAGACGTGAGAGCACCCCGCCGGCCAGCGTGATCCCTACCCATAGCAACAACATGCCCCGGCGATGATCGCGCCACCGCCACAATGCCCAGAAAGTGCCCAACAGGAAGAAAGCCCCCGTGATCACATCGAGCATGGGCTTGCCGGGAAGATTGTGGCGGGCATTGAAATCACCCTGCACGTGGAACATCTGCAGGTGGCGGCTCAACGACAGCCAGAACGGTTCCAGCGGATCCGGCGGTGGCGGTGTGGGTTGCCATTCGCGGCCTGTTACCTGCGCCACTTCCGATCTCACCGCCAACAGCACCCGCGAGGCTCTGGCCCGCAACGAAGGCACAACGAGCGTGGACAAAGGCTGCTGTGTGCCGATATCTTGCAGGATGCTGACCTGCTTGCTGCGGTTGGAAAAGGTAAAGGGATCCTTGATGTAGGTAAAGCTCAGCGGAGCGAAGACGAGGGCGTAGATGAGCAGGAAGAGCAGCAATCCGGGCCAATGTCTGCGCAGAAAGCCCCGTTGCACCGCAATGCGGTAGAGCAGGTACAGCAGAACGGCAATGACCGTCAGCCGGATGGCAAGGTAGGTGTACATGCCCAGGCCCAACCACAGTCCCGCCAGAGCCCAGTCCCCCCAATGTCGCCGGCGCACCGCGCGCAGCAGGAACAGCATGGTCAGCACATGCATCAGCGGCGGGTAGACTTCGTTCCAACCCCAGCGACTCATGTTGAAATGCCAGCGGTTGAAGGCCAGAAAAGCCGTAGCAAAGAGCGCCGGCCGCACACCGAACAGTTCTCGTGCCAGGAAGTAGAGGGCGATGACCGTGAGAATACCGGGCAACAACGACTGCAGTTTCAGGGCCAAGAAGGTCGTGCCGAAGATTCGGATGAAAAGCGTCTGCAGGTAGGTGAAGCCGTTGGGTGTCTCAAACCAGCCGGTGCCGAAAAGACTGTCCTGTCGTCCTTCCAGGATGCGCAGGGCATCGAGAGCTGTATTGGTTTCGTCAATGAAGATCCCCGGGGGCATCTCCTTGATGTGATAGACGCGAAACCAGATACCCGCCAGCACGATCAGCGCGAAAACGGCCATCTCGAGCCAGCGGGGGAAGGATGGCTCGTAGGCGCGGCCCCCGCGCTGG
>RFJM01000502.1 GCA_003694905.1 Caldilineae bacterium | reverse complement strand
CTGCGGAGGATCAAGGGGTTAGCGAAATTCTGCTGCTCATCAGCATCACGTTGTAAGGGTTCCAGGTGGAGAGCGTGTAGTAGATGGTGTTGCCGGTGTCATCGTCGGTGGTCAGCGGGGCGATGACGTAGGGGCCGTACTCGCCGCCGTTGGTGTTCACAGCCACGGCCGAGAGCGAGTCTCCAGCCAGGCCGTTTTCCTCGGTAAAAAGAGCACATGTCTTGTTGTTTGGGTCCAGCCGCCAGGCTCCGTCATCGCCCACAGCCCAGATATGAGCATCCTGTGCGATGGCCAGGTCAAATGAGGCCCAGAAGAACTCGGAGATGGCGTCACATGGCGCCATCGTCGGCGTGGGTGGTATTGGGGACGCCAGATCGCAGGCCGAGGTAAGCACAACCAGCGCCAAAAATGGGTAAAAGATCTTTTGCATGGCAGGTTCCACCCTGCAGATTTCAGCAGTTTGGGGGCGGCGCGGTGGGCGGCCTGGCGGTCAACCTGCTGGCGCCGGTGCTCTTCCGTCAGTACTGGGAATTCTACCTCGGCCTGGGGGTCATGTGGTTCCTGTTGCTGGCCTTGGCCCTGCGCCTCCCTGAGCGGGTGTCTCCCCTCCGCCGCCGCGTGGCGGTCGTCGCCGTGGCGGCCATGACCCTGCTGGTCTGGGGCTCCTTCTACATCCAGAGCAACGCGAACAGCCGCGATACCCTGGCCGCCTATCGGAATTTCTCCGGCGTGATCACCGTCAAAGAGAAATTCGCCGACCGGCCGGCAGACCACTTCTACGTGCTCACTCATGGCATCACCACCCACGGCTACCAGTTCCGCGACCCGGCCAGGCGCGCCCTCCCCACGGCGTATTACTGGGAGGCGCGCCTCTTCCACGATTCGGGCGACGATTTGCGGGCCAAACCCTCCCTGTGGGTGTTGCTCGGCCGCGCGCCGCGCTTCTTCGACCGGCCGGAGATCCACGCCCGCGCCCAAACCTGCGCCGATCTCCCCGCCGTCCGCCTGTGGACGGATGATTACAGCAACCTTTTCCAGGTCTTGAAGTGATCACCCTCGCAGCAAGATCAAGGTTTCCTGGGGCGCGCCGAGGTATGCGGCCCCGTTTTCGGTGACTACCACGTCCTCCTCCAGCCCCAGGTAGCCGTAGCCGGGCACGGCCACGCCCGGCTCCAGGGTGTACACCTGCCCGGCCTGGACGGGCTGACGCGGGGCCTCGCCGTAACGCTCCCACAGCGGGGCGAGCACCCCGCCGCCGTCATGGGCGTTGCGCCCCAACTGGTGGCCGGTGGCGTATCGGTACGCCGGGTAGCCGGCTGCCGTGATCACGCCGCGCGCCGCGGCGTCCACGGCCTGCCCTTCCACCCCCGGCCGCAACGCGGCGCGCGCGGCCTCGAGGGCCTCCCGCACCGTCTGGAAGGCTCGCCGGCCAGGTTGATGACTGCGTCGGCCTGGGCGACGAGATGTGCCCAGCCGTCCAGCGTGCGCCCGTCCCAGGGATGGGGCACCACGCCGCGCGGCAGACGGGCCGCGGCCCGTTCCGGGTTGCGGGTCAGCACAGCCACCTGATGGCCTGCGGCCGCCAGGTCCGCGGCCAGGGCACGTCCGATCAGGCCGGTTCCACCGGTCAGCAAAACGTTCATCGCAGCCTCCTCGGGCGAAGAAAAGCAGAACGATTCCACACAAAGTATACAGTAAATGTGTGAAACTTTTTCGGCGCATGTGCGTGCTTCTGGTGTAAATCCAATTCTCTGGAGGAAACCAATGCGTTTGTCTGCCCGATGGAAATTCCTGATTGACCTGACCTTCTTCGTTGGATTCCTGCTGCTGATGCAGCCGGCCTTCACCGGCCTTTCGCTGCACGAGTGGTTCAGCGTGGCGCTGGTGGCGGTGATGGCCCTGCACCTGCTGATCCAGTGGGACTGGATCGTGCAGGTGACCCTGCGATTCTTCCACAAATTCTGGCACAAATCGCGCCTGCAATACGTGCTCGACATCCTGCTCCTGGTGAGCATGGGCGCGGCCTTCGTCAGCGGCTTTGCCATTTCCCGCCACGTGCTGCCGTTTCTCGGCCTGCACGTGGAAGAAGACTTCTTCTGGCGCTTCCTGCATTCCACTTCCGCCGACCTGACGCTGATCATCGTGGCCGTGCACGTAGCGCTGAACTGGAAGTGGGTGGTAGCGACTTTCAAGAGCCTGTTCCGCCGGAAACAGACCCGGCGGGGAGCGCAGCCTGTCATGCAGCCTCTGCAGCAAGTCGGAGGGGAACGATGAAAGCCGTCCTGCACTACCTCTTCGTGCTGGCCTTGTTGCTGGCCTTTGGGTATGGCCTGTACCTGCTGGGGCAGAACGCCGGCGTCCGGGCTGCCTTGCTCCCGAAGGATGGGTTCCCGGCCTTCGAAGGTCGGCGTCCGCCGGAAGGCCTTTTCGAGGGAAGGCGCCCGCCCGAGGGCCTTTTCGGGAGTCAGCGCCCGACCAGGGACTTCCGTGGTGAACGGCGCGGCGATTATGAATTCGACCGTTTCGACCGTGGCGGCGGGTTCAGTCTCTTCGGGCTGCTCCGCCTGGGCGGCACCCTGTTCCAAATGGCCGTTATCGTGGCACTGGTGGTAGGATTGGAATGGCTGCTCAGGCACACCAAAGGCCTGGGCAACAAGCACGCTACATAATTCCAGAACAAGGAGGAGTTTGGTGTTCGGATTTCTCTCAACCCTGACCCAGGATCTGCACCCGATGGTGGTGCACTTCCCCATTGCGCTGTTCACGCTGAGTTTCGTGCTGGCGCTGGCCGGTCGTATCTGGCCGCGCCTGCGGGAGATGGAGTGGCTGCTCTTTGCGTTGGGCACACTCGCCGCGCTGGCTGCCGTGGTGACCGGCCTGGCGGCACACTTTCCCTACGAAAACACCGACCTGGCGGCGATCATCGAGCCCCATCAGTTCTCCGCTCTGCTGGGGACGCTGGTCATGCTCGGGATCGCGATCGGGCGCTTCGTCAGCCGCCGCCGTGGGAAGGACATCGGGCAACAGTCCTGGTACCTGGTCTTCGCCGTGCTCGGCCTGGTGTGGATTGTGCTGGTCGGCGGCACGGGCGGCCAACTGGTGTACCAGTACGCGGTCAACGTGCGCGGCGTGAATCCACTTTTGCCCTGAGGAAAAACGCATGAACTTCTGGAATCTGGCCTATCTCATTCGCCCACCCTGGGACCGGGGCGCTCCTCTGGAAGCATTAGTGCATCTGGTGGAACAGGGCGTCCTCAAGCCCGGCCGGGCCATCGATATCGGCTGCGGCACGGGAACCAACGCCATCTTTCTGGCGCAACGGGGCTTTCAAGTCACCGGCGTCGACCTGGCCCCCAGAGCGATAGCCAAGGCTCGACGTAAAGCGCACGAGGGGGGGGTACAAGTCGAATTCCTGGCTGATGACATCAGCCGCCTGCCCGAGCATCTGGGGCCATTCGATCTTGCCGTGGATGTGGGCTGCTTTCATAGTTTGCCCGGCGGACTGCGGCCCGCGTATGTGGAGACATTGCAGCGTCTCCTGTCTCCAGGCGCCTATTACCTGCTGTGGTGCGTCGAACGCGAACGGGGCGGCGACAAGCGCCAACGTTTCGGTCCCCCCGGCTTGCGCCCTGGCGAGATCGAAGCACACTTTGCCCGGCAGTTTACCATCCAAACCCTGGAGGATGCAGGTAACGGTCCCCTGGGTGGCAGGGTCTATTTGATGGAGCGGCAAGGCCCCGCTTTGCCAGCATAAGCCATCGCCCCCAATTTCCTGCACAACCTGGAGGCAACAGAAATGAACGAAAAACGATTTCACGGTTCCCCCGATTTTCTGCGCAATCCGGAACGCCTGGCCCGGCTGGAAGTGGATCGGGTGGTGACGCTGGCGCTGGAGGGCCTGCCGGTGCGCCGTGTGCTGGATGTGGGCACCGGCAGCGGAGTGTTCGCCGAGGCCTTCGCCCGTCACGGGCTGAAAGTGGTCGGCGTGGACATCTCCGAGGAGATGCTGGCCGCCGCCCGGCGGCTCGTCCCCGGCGTGGATTTCCAACAGGCGGCGATGGAAGACCTTCCCTTCCCCGACGCGTCCTTCGACCTGGTCTTTCTCGGCCACGCCCTGCACGAGACGGACGATCTGCCCGGCACGCTGGCGAAACTGGCGCGCTGCGCCCGTCAGCGGGTGGCAGCGCTGGAGTGGCCTTACCGCGACGAACCGATGGGGCCCCCACTGGCCCACCGCCTGCGCCCGGAACAGGTAACCGCTGCCGCCGAGGGGTTGGGCTTTGCCCGCATCGAAACCCTGCCATTGAGCCAGATGGTGCTCTATCGCCTGACGAAGGAAGTGGACACATGAAACGCTTTCGGCGACGCACCTACACCCGGCAAACCTTCTGGGACGAGTTTCGTTACCTGATGACCCATCGCGGCGACATCCGTCGCGCGATGCGGGGCGGCCTGGTCCCGGCGGCCTTTCGCGAGCGGCTGATGCTGGTCGTGACCGAGGTCAACGGCTGCCCTTACTGCCGCGCCTTCCACAGCCAGGAGGCGCTCAAGGCCGGGTTGACGCCGGAGGAATTACAGGTCTATCTCGGCGGAGCCATCCCGGAAGACGCCCCGGCGCACGAGGCGCCGGCCCTGCTCTACGCCCGTCACTGGGCCGAGCAGAACGCCCAACCCGACCCGGAGGCCACCCGACGGCTCTTTGATGTCTATGGCGCGGAAACCGCCCAGGCCATTCTGACCGCCCTGCGCCTGATTCGCATGGGCAACCTGCTGGGTAATACCTGGGACTATCTGCTCTACCGGTTGAGTTTTGGCCGCCTGGGCCTGCGTCAGGACGAGGCGCGCTACGCGCCGCCCATGCTGCAATGACCAGATTGGGAGCCTTGCCCTTGCCTTCGACGCAGCGAGCGAACCGGGAAGCAACCCTGGAAAACGAACAGACCCTGGTCGCCGCCGCTCGCGCCGGCGACGAAGCAGCCTTTGAGGCGCTGCTTCGCCATCACACCCCGGCGCTCTATCGCGTGGTGCGCCGCATGACCGCCGATGAGATGGAAACCGAAGCCATTTTGCAAGAGACGTTCTTCCGCTTCTGGCAGGCGCTGCCGCGCTATCAGGACGACCGCCCGCTGTTCCCCTACCTGGTGACCATTGCCGCCAACCTGGCCCGCGACCGCTGGCGGCGCTCCCGTCGCCTGAGCGACGCCGCCCTGGACGAAATCCCCGAAGTGGACGACAAGGCCGCCGACTTGCCGGAAGCGTGGCTGCTGAGACAGGAAACCCTGGCTGCGCTGGCCGCAGCAGTGGAAGAACTGCCGCCGCCGTATCGGGCAGTCATCGCCCTGCGGTACGATGCGGAGATGCGTTATGAGGACATTGCCGCTGCGCTGGATTTGCCGCTCAACACCGTGCGCACGCATTTGCGCCGGGCCAAAGCCCATCTCCGCGCTGCGATCGAGGAGAAACTGAAATGACAGACCCGATGGATCGCCTTTTGCAACAATTGCCGTCTCCGCAGCCGCCGGAAAACCTGGCCGAACGGCTCTTGCAGGCCGTGCGCGCCCGGCGGCAGGCTGAAAAGCCGTTCTTCTTCTGGGCCGGGGCGCGCAGTCAGCGCCTTGCCGCCGGATTGGGACTGGCCGGCCTGGCCTTGCTGGTGTTGTTCGGCCTGGAGATCGGGGGAACGGCGACGGGCAGCGGCCCCGGCGCGGCGGTGCTGGCCTGGCTCGGTCGCCTGTGGAGTGCGCCGCAAACCGCGCTGGCCGACCTGTCCGCCTGGTGGAGCGGTTTCTCGTCCCTGGCCGCCACTGCGCTGCCGCTGGCGCTGGCTTTGCTGGCCCTGGCAGCCTTCCTTCAGGCGTCCTGCCTGCTTTCTTCGTGGGCGGAGACGTCCACGCAACTGCAACTACAGAAAGGAAAAGTGTGACATGCTTTCACGCCGTGCATGGTTTACGTTGATTGGGCTGGCCCTGCTCAGCCTGCTGGTCGCTTCGGCGGCCATCTTCCTGGTGCAGCGCGCCGCGCCTTTCCCCCTGGGACATCCCGCTTTCGGCACCCCCTGGGAGCCACGCGTCCCATGGGAAAGGCATCATGGTGCTTTTCCCTGGCAGGAAGGTCATCGTTTCCCCGACGCCGACCGGCCCATCTTCAGCCAGGCTTCCCCCTGGTGGGTGCTGGGGCGGGTGCTGGCTTCGGAGGTCTTCTTCTTCATCATCGGCGCACTGGTGGTCGCGCTGATGCCGCGGCGGATGCAAGCGTTGCTGGCCGCGTTACAGGCACGCGAACGGTCAACCGGCCTGCTGGGCATCGGCTTCCTGAGCGGGGTGCTCTTCGTCGCCCTGGCGGTGCTGGCTGCCTTTTCACTGATTGGCCTGCCCTTCCTGCCGCTGTTGCTCATCCTGTTCGCCCTGGCCTGGGGGGTGGGACTGGTGGCCGCGGCCATCCGCCTGGGGCAGTGGGTCGGTACGCTGACGCGCATCCCCGACCGCCATATCCTGCTCGACCTGGCGCTGGGCGTGTTGGCCTTCTTCACCCTGGGGAGCATTCCCTTGCTGGGCGTGCTGACCCTCTTCCTGGCCGGGCTGTGGGGCCTGGGCACGGTCATTGCGACCCGCATGGGAGACCCCTCAGGCTGGCAATTGACTTGGCCGGAAGAGACACCATCCACCGACGATATCGCCTGACCACCAACTGGTACCAAAGGAGCGGGGCGCGAGAATGCGCTCCGCTCTTTTTGCAGGCCACTGCTCGCAGTTGCCCTACAGCGACAACCAGTCGCTGTATTCCAAAGGTACGCTGGACCCAATACCCTGCCGGTGCAGGTGTCCGGCATGCGAGTGCTACCTACCGTTCCAGCACCAGCACCCCCGGCAGGTTGAGCGGCGTCACCGCTTCGGGGTGGGCGGCCACGTAGCGCACGGTGGCTTCGTAGAGCGCCCAGACCGCGTCCTGCTCCG
>RFJM01000501.1 GCA_003694905.1 Caldilineae bacterium | reverse complement strand
GGATGGCTGATGTGGACGTGCAGAGTCATCGACCGCCAGCGCTCAGTCTCGGACCGTCTCACCGTTCCGAGACTGCCACTCGGCCATTCCCCCTCTGAGGTTGATGGCGCGCAGGCCCTGCCGGATCAAATAATCGGCAACGGCGTAGGAGCGATTGCCGTGGGCGCAGACGACCACGACCTCCTGTTCCGGGTCCAGCTCCTCCAGACGCCGGGGAATATCGTTCATGGGGATATGCAGGCTGCCGGGAATATAGCCAAGGCGGCGTTCCCACCCCTCGCGGCAGTCGAGTATCAGCGGTGCACTGCCGTTCTCTCGGCGCTGCTGTAGCTCGGCGGCTTCCAGCTCGGGGACAGAGGGAGGGTTGTCGGCCGCGGGCGCCGGAGTTGGCACCCTTGTTTCAGAAAGTTCGGAGTTCAGGATCGATCGTAGAGTGTGTAGAATCGACATTACCATACCGGCATGGCCAAACAAGCCGGACCATGCCACCTCCTTTTGGGATAGATGATGTGACATGGACAAACCCATGTCGAGATAGATGTGTGGGGCCAGAAGGATAACATAGTTGCAGGCCACTGACCAGGACAATGACTTGTGAATCCCAGGTCAGCCTCCATCGGTTCCATTGAGATCGTGGCGCTTGATATGTTCCAGCAGACCGCGGCCGGCCTCCTCGATCAAATCCAGCACGTGTTCGAATCCCCGACTGCCGCCGTAGTAGGGATCCGGCACATCTCGCACGCCAAGATGGGGTGCGAAATCCAGGAACAGGTGCATCCGATCCCGAGCCTCGGGACACGTCCTTCGTAGTGCCCGCAGATTGTCACGATCCATGGCCAGGATGTAGTCGAACTCCCGGCAGTCGCCTGGGACGACCTGACGAGAGCGCTGCCTGCTCAGATCGATGCCCCTCTTGCGGGCGGCACGTTGGGCGCGGGGGTCGGGCGATTCACCGACATGATAGGATGATGTTCCGGCCGAGTCTACGTAGATGTGGTCATCCAAGCCGGCTTCGGCGATCAGCTTCTCGAATACGCCCTGGGCGGTGGGCGACCGGCAGATATTACCCAGACAGACGAACAGAACTTTGATCATCGGCACGAAGGGGAGGGGGAGTGACATCGTCACAGACAGGAGACGCCGCCCGGAGGAGGCGGCGTCTTCGCGTGGCCGGAGAGGATGGTGTTCAGGCTTCGGTCTCTTCGCTTTCGGGCTGCCGGGCGGCCATTTCCCGATCCAGCATCAGCAGGCCCGGGGGATAATCGCCCACCAGGCGGAGTTGCTGCACGATATCGTCGGCGCTCTTTTCCTCCTCCACCTGTTCGCTGATGAACCACTGCAGCAAGACTTGGGTGGGGTAGTCGCCCTCTTCCAGCGCCAGGCCGTAGAGATCGTTGATCAGGCCGGTGACCTTGCGCTCGTGTTCCAGCGCGGCTTCGAATACCTGCAGGGGAGATTCGAACTCCACCGGCGGCGCGTCGATGGCCTTGAGAACCACGCGGGCGCCCCGGTCTACCAGAAAGTCGAACAGCTTCATGGCATGCACCTGCTCTTCATCGTGCTGCAGGCGCATCCAGTGGGCGAACCCCGGCAGGTTCTGGTCTTCGAAATAGGCGGCCATCGAGAGATACACGTAGGCGGAATACAACTCGGCGTTGATCTGCTCGTTGATGGCGTCTTGTAGCTTCTTACTCAACATGGTTTCCTTTCCTCGTTTTGAGTGGTCTGAATTTGGGGGGTGCCGCGGAACGGCTGACACCAGTTCCTTCCCACTGTCAAGTGGGATCCGGAAGCTTCCGGCAGGCACCCGAAGTATCGCAATACTGGTTTGATGAAACCCCGTGCAGCGAGGTTTCATCGCACATTTGCGGCGAACGGCTCCCATTCTATAATGAGGGCCGAGTAGTGTCAATCGTGCTGCAGGGGGTGTATCCCAGGAGTTTTCTGACGAAATCATCTGGCGCCTCGGCGAGGGCGGCTAATGTCGCTAGCCTGCGACGCTGAAAGGCTGGCCGAGTGCCTTGTTGTGTGGCCGCAGCCCGCCGTTGGAACGTTAACACGTTCGAACGTTTCTACGTTGGCACGTTTGAGAGAGGTGCGTCCAACCCCGCCTGCGCGTCAGGGCCACAACTTGCAGAGCTCCGCCCCGAATACGCCGTCCACTTGCCGGGGCCGCGTGGGATCGAGCAAGTTGCTCCTCTACCCGTACCGTTTTGGTGGTTGTGCCGTCATCATTAAGTGAGGCATTCTGTTGCACTGCCTGAAACACGACGGTCACCTTGTCTCCCCGGCTCTCCTGCCTGAGCCCTTAGAACACGCCGAGACCGACACCGAGAGGGATGGGCGGGCGAAACAAATCTAGTACCGACCTCTGCGCGTGAACCTGCCCTTGGCGGTCTTATGCGGCCCATGTCTTTGCCGGACGGCGGGTGTGCCTGTACGGCGCCAACCGGTACCGGTTCAACATGTCTTCCACCGGGCAGGCTTGACGCAGAACCCTTTACGAAGGAGGTGATGTATCGGCCAGACGAACTGAGACCGACTCATGCGCTACCCTGCCGGGAGCCATCGCGCGCGCCCGGCAAAAGAATCCATGGGGAGGACCTATGCACAAAAGACATTTCTTACGGCTCACGCTTCTTCTGCTCATGCTGTTGCCCCTGGTTCTCAT
>RFJM01000500.1 GCA_003694905.1 Caldilineae bacterium | reverse complement strand
CGCGATGCGCCGAGCGTACTCGCACTGGACGGTGAGCGGGAGGTCGCCCTCCAGCCAGGCGAGGAACTCCAGATCCGGCTGACGCAAAACGGTCCCCACGTAGTGGACGTCCCGGCCGCTCTGGCTGCAGCAAGCCGGGCCGGAGTCTTTTTGCGCTAGGTCGGTCTCGTTTTTACGGAAAGGAGGTGAACCGGTTCACACATGCAGCCCACCCTGTCCATTCTGTGCAGCGCATCTTGCAAGCTGTCCCGCCATCTGTCATCCTCTGATCCACACCCACAAGGAGCATCCCCATGGCCCTATCCAAAGAGCAACTTCTGGACATGTACCGCATGTTGGTCAAAATCCGCACTTTCGAGGAACGTGTGGGCGAGATCTACTACGAGGGCAAGCTGCCCGCTTTCGACATCGCCGCGGGACCAATCCCCGGCGAAATGCATCTTTACACCGGACAGGAAGCCGTGGCGACCGGCGTATGTGCCCATTTGCGCCCCGATGATCCGGTCACCAGCACCCATCGGCCGCATGGCCATTTGATTGCCAAGGGCGTCGATCTCAAGGCCATGATGGCGGAGATCTTCGGCAAGAAAACAGGGCTCTGCAAAGGCAAAGGGGGCCACATGCACCTCTTCGACCCCACATTGCACTTTGGATGCGGAGGCATCGTCGGTGGGGGCATCCCACACGCTGTCGGTGCGGCCCTGGCCATCAAAAAACGAGGTGAAGATCGGGTTGCCGTTTCCTTCTTCGGAGAGGGCGCGGCCAATATCGGTGCGTTTCACGAGTCGTTGAACCTGGCTGCCATTTGGAATTTGCCAGTCGTTTTCGTGGTAGAGGACAACCTGTATGCCATCTCGGTACCCAAGAGCAAATCGACCGCTGTGCGTAGCAACGCAGAACGAGGAGTCGCCTATGGGATCCCCGGCGTCCAAGTGGACGGCCAGGATGTGATCGCCGTCTACGAAGCGGCCGGAGAAGCCATCGATCGCGCCCGCCGCGGCGGAGGCCCCAGCATCATTGAGGCTATCTGCTACCGTTTTCGAGGCCATTTCGAAGGCGATGCAGAGAAATACCTGCCCCCGGGCGAGAAGGAGAAGTGGCGCCAGAAAGATCCTATCCACATTTTGGGTAACCAATTGAAGCAGCAAGGGTGGCTCAGCGATGAAGAGGCAGCCGCCATCCAGGACGAAATGACCGCCTTGGTGCGAGAAGCAGAGATGTTCGCCAGGGAATCTCCCTATCCGGCGCCGGAGGAAGCGTTGGAAGACGTATTTGTCAACCTGTGAGCCCAAGAAGTCTATGACCAGGTTCGATCTCCACCTGTCACACCATCCACTACCGCTACGCCATACACGCGAAGGAGAGTGCATACAATGGCTGAGAGACTACTGACAACATCAAAAGCCATCGCAGAGGCCATCGCCCAAGAGATGGAGCGTGACGAACGGGTCTTCGTCATGGGCGAGGATGTAGGTGCATACGGAGGTATCTTCGGCGCGACCGAGGGATTGTTAGAGAAATTCGGCCCAGAACGGGTTATGGATACACCGATCTCCGAGATGGGTTTCATCGGGGCCGGTGTGGGCGCTGCCATCGAAGGGATGCGTCCCGTTGTTGAGCTCATGTTCGTGGACTTCTTCGGCGCCGCCATGGACCAGATCTACAACCACATGGCCAAGATCCACTACATGTCCGGTGGACGCGTCAACGTACCTATGGTGCTGATGACGGCGATCGGTGGCGGCTACAGCGACGCCGCCCAGCACTCTCAATGTCTCTACGGGCTGTTTGCCCATGTGCCCGGCCTGAAGATCGTAGTGCCCTCGACCCCGTACGATGCCAAGGGCCTCATGATCCAGGCCATCCGCGACGAGGACCCTGTGATGTACTTCTTCCACAAGGGCGTCATGGGATTGGGATGGATGACGCCCAATCCACGGGCCACAGGACCGGTCCCTGAAGAGCCCTACACCGTGCCTTTCGGGCAAGCTGCCGTGCGACGAGAAGGAACGGACCTCACCATCCTAACCCTTTCGTTAATGGTTCACCGCAGCCTGGATGCAGCCGAGAAATTGGCCGAGGAAGGCATCAGCGCAGAGGTTATCGACCTGCGTACGCTGGTCCCTCTCGATCGGGAAACCATTGTGGAATCGGTCAAGAAAACCCACCGAGTCATGATCGTGGACGAGGACTACAAGAGCTTCGGCATGAGCGGCGAGCTGGCAACCATCGTCGTTGAAGAGGCACTGGACTACTTGGACGCGCCACCCAAACGACTGGCCGTGCCCGATACGCCCATCCCGTACAGCCGCCCCATGGAGCAGTTCGTCATCCCCTCCGTGGACCGCATCGCGGAAGCAGCCCGAGAACTGGTCACGAGTTGAGGGACACGTTCAATGCCGACACTGGAGATCACTGTACCAATGGACCTGGGTGGTCCAGAAGAGTGTGTGGTCGTTACCTGGCTAAAGCGCGTGGGGGATCCGGTGCGCCGCGAGGAGCCTCTGGTCATCCTGCAGGCGGAAAAGGTGTCATTCGAACTCCCTGCACCGGCCGATGGGGTGCTGACCGAGATCCTGGCCAACCAGGGGGACGTGGTGACGGTCGGTCAGATCATCGCCCGCATGGCCGCCGAAAGTGTATCCGAAGGTAAAGCCGCGCCCACGGTGACTGCGACATCGCCCGCTGAGACCGCTTCCCCGCCTGAACGTACACGGGAAAGTCCTGTGCGGGCCTCTCCGATCGCCAAACGCCTGGCCCGGGAGCATGGAAT
>RFJM01000499.1 GCA_003694905.1 Caldilineae bacterium | reverse complement strand
GGTTGAATCCCGGCCGGAAGAGGATACGCTGACGCTCACCCATTCTCGCCTCGCTGCTGGAAGGTGTTTGCAGCGAGAACGTAGTGTTTTTCGCGCTTCTGCGGTAGGCGAGAATGGGTTCTTCAACCCGCGGTGAATACCGCGGGTTAACTCTTGACCACTAGGGATTCGGGTGAGCTCAAGACAACGAACTGGTCGGGGTGAAAGCTGATACGCGTGCCGGTGCTGCGCGCTAATTGGCCGCAGCGCTGAAAAGACTCGAGGAACTCTTCGCCGAGCAAATCGGTGTCTTAGCCCAGCTTGGGGTGGGTCTTGAGCGGCAGGATCTGGCTATTGACCCGAAAACACCCGATGCCATTGGCCGCGCAGTATTCGATGGCCGCTTACAACGCAGCCGCGTTGTGGGAGGTGAGGTCGCGCAGCTTCTCGATGCGGGCCTTGCGCTTTAGCTTTGCCTGGGCGGTGGCCGTGGTGGTTCGGAAGCGAATTGCTTACTCGACGAAGAGGCAACGGCAACACGGTCCAAGGCGCATGGTCAGCCCCCAGCAGGGACTGTCGTCGGCGCTGTCTGCGGTTGTAAGGTCTTCTGCAACCGATCGAGAGGATAGCCCTTGGTCTGAAGGCGGTTGAGGATCCCCTGGTAGACCGATTCCTCCATCGTGGGAGTACGGCTTAGGATCCAAAGGTAGTCACGACTCGGGTGTCCCACGACCGCATATTCATAGTTCTCGCCCAAGTCGATGATCCAGTAGTCGCCCCAGAAGGGCCAGAAGAAGGTTACCTCGAGCTTGGCGTTGGTGGTGGTGTCGACAACGCGAGCACGACCTTCGGCAGAGTCTTCTTCTCCTTCGAGCGATCCCTTACGGCAGCGGTTGACGACCCCGATCTCACCGTTGTCGCGCAGCGTGTAGGTCGCAGTTGTTCCGGTGCAGCCCTTCTGGAACCGCTGGGGATAGCTCGCGATCTCATACCAGGTGCCGGTATAGCGCGAGAGATCGACCTTGGCGACCGTTTGCAGGGGTGGCAGCCCGAGGCGCTCAGTGGTCGTCGTGGCGCACCCGCTCGCAAAGCTGGCAACCCACAAGGCGATCAAAGCCACGCACGGCGCCGCATGCGCTCGTCTTGGTGCCTGGCTGTGGGTTTGCGTCTGGACCATGCTCTCCTCCAGCCGATGAAAAGAACATCCCACAGACAGTAAGCCCGCATGCAGCATGTGTCAATCACTAAATACTCGGCCACTCGAGCTTACCTTCTCAGGCAGGCGACTTCGATGAAGGCACTCGTTACGGGTGCAAAGGGATTGGTAGGCCGCAGGCTGATTCGCGAGCTAGACGGAGCCGCGGTGCTGGGTCGAGATCCGACCCGCGCACGTGCCAAGCTCGGGGACGTGAATGCCTTTGCCTGGCAGCCGGATGCCGGACCACCGCCCGTCGAAGCATTCTCGGGAGTCGATGTGATCTTCCATCTGGCGGGCGAACCGGTGGCCGAGGGCCGCTGGACGGCGGCCAAGAAGCGTGCGATCCGGGACAGCCGTGTTCAGGGCACACGCAATCTGGTGAAAGCCTTGAAATCTGTGAAGGAACGGCCAGAGGTGCTGGTGGTGGCCTCGGCGGTGGGCTTCTATGGAGATCGGGGAGACGAAGAACTGGTCGAGGACTCGGCCCCGGCAGCGACCTTCCTTGCCGAGGTCTGCGTCGCCTGGGAGGCAGAAGCCTTGGCGGCCCGGGAGCTGGGGCTGCGGGTGGCAATGGCGCGCACTGGCATCGTCCTGGCGCCAGAGGGTGGAGCATTGCCGCGTATGCTGCCGCCCTTTCGCCTCGGCCTCGGCGGCCAACTCGGCAATGGCCGCCAGTGGATGCCCTGGATCCATGTCGATGACGTGGTCAGCCTCTTGCTGCACGCTGCGCGAACCGACGCGGTCAACGGACCGATGAACGTGGTGGCGCCCAACCCGGTGACCAATAAGGTCTTCACCAAGACCCTGGGGCAAACGCTTCGGCGGCCAGCGGTGCTGCCCGTTCCACGTCTCGTGCTGCGGGCTGCATTCGGCGAGATGAGCGAGATATTGATGGCATCGCAACGGGCGTTGCCCAAGGTTGCCCAAGACACGGGCTACGGTTTCCGCTACCCAGAGCTCCGTCCAGCGCTCGATGCGTGTCTGGGCCAAGACCCAGCGCAATGAGGACATGAGCCATGGGCCGGCGTTTCAAGCTCGAGCAGATTCAGATCATCCCCAAACCTCGTTCGGAGGTCTTTGCTTTCTTCGCCGACGCTCGCAATCTGGAGCGGCTCACGCCTGACTTTCTCGGCTTCCAGATCCTCACCCCCGGTCCAATCGAAATGAAGGCCGGCGCGAGCATCGATTACTCAATACGCCTCTACGGCGTTTCGCTGAAGTGGAGGACCCGTATCGAGGCGTTCGAGCCCGAGAGCCGTTTCGTCGATACCCAGATCAAGGGACCGTATCGGTACTGGCACCATCTGCACGAGTTCGAGGAGGTCGAGCGAGGGACGCGAATGCGAGATATCGTGGACTACGAGCTTCCCTTGGGACCGCTGGGAACGGTGGCTCGAGCGCTCTTCGTGCGCAAGTCGTTGGAGCGGATCTTCGGCTATCGGCGCCAGGCGGTAATCGAGATCTTCGGCGAGTTGTAGAGCGCTGTCATTGTGTTCGTCTGCGGGGACGTCACAGACTCATCTTCAGCCCGACCACCCCATAGTGAAGCCACGCGAAGCTGTAAACCTCGTCGTTATCGGCACCACCCTCCACCATCCGGTATCCAGCCCGTAGCTCCAGGTTGTCGTGGAAGGCCCATGTCGCTGCAAGAAGCACGTCCTCCGCGCGCCCTTGTGGTGCTGCCAAGGCGTCGATGTTCAGCACGACCCCAAACGCACTACCCCCAGGCCGCCACGCCACATGGGCATTGAGAAGTGGAACGAACCCGGTGTTGGTTTTTCGCCTGGCCTCGACTCCGTAGAGGCTCGTCTCAGCGTCTCGGATTTTCGCGGTGATGCCGACCGCGACATCCAGTGAGTCGTTCCACACGATGCTGTATCGATAGGTCAGGCGGTACGAGTCGAAGCGATAGACCGCGAGCAGAGGGCTTCCGGCCGGATAGGTCGTCCCCATGAACTCGACGTCTCGCTTCACGCTGCCACGTGCATTGACCTGGAGCGGGGCATACAGAAAGGTTATCAGGTGGCGGTCCGCGATGCGGTATCCTAGTCGCAGTCGAAAAGCGGGTGCTGCCGAGGTAGAGAGATCGTTTACCAACGAGATCTTTGTGCCCGTGTCGCCCGGGATGCGCGTGTCGTTGCGGCTTGCCACTACTACCGATGCTTCGACCTCTGCCTCGACGCCGGCCAGTGCCCGCCCCGCGGAGAGGACGAGTGCCAGAGCCGTTGCTAGCGATGCCGTCCTCATTAGATGGTTCTCCTTCCATGACCTACCTTGTGGACAAATCGGCAAAGATTCTCAGAAGGTATTAGACCTTTGGCAGCCGCCCGCTGTCAATGAAAACCCTGCGAAGACACCCGGCATTTCAACACCGCTCCCTGTCCCCATCCCGGCCCCCGAGGCTTTGCCCTCCTGAGAGACCGCCTACTCGAGGAGGTGCAAGCCGATGTCCGAGATCATCACGTGCCCGTCGGGGTTGTCAGGGAAAATCCGCGGCATGAAGGTC
>RFJM01000498.1 GCA_003694905.1 Caldilineae bacterium | reverse complement strand
GGTTCAAGAGCGGTCAGCTCGCTGCCGGCGCATCGGCACCGTCACGCGCATCCCCGCCGATGTCTACCACTCGCTAGGCCTTCTGGAGAAGGGGTGAGGGGGAGGCCTCGTCGTTATCGGCCTGATGCGAAGCGGGTATACCGTTCCGTCACCACCACAAACCGGCCCCGAAGCTCCTCGCCGTAATGGCTTAGCAAACGCTCGAGCACCTGGACCTTTACCTGCGCCCGCTCATCCTCTAGCCGCAACAGGATGATGCCATGATGGGGATGCCCTTCCCGAAACACTTTCTCCCCGAAGTCCTTGTCATTGGTGATCAGGAGGCGTTCTTCCTGGAAAGCGCGCTGGATCACCTCCTCATCAGGCCCCCCCTGGCCTCCTCGTACACCGAGAACACATCATGCCCCAACGATCGCAGCCACCGCGCCACCCCTGGCCCGGTGCATTCATCCACCAGAAATCGCATCTACGCCGCTTCCGTCTCCAGCGGCATGTAGGGCATCTCTTCCAGCGCCTTGGCGGCGAACAGGATGCAGGCCTGGATGTCCTCTCGGGTCACGCCCTCATATTCCGCCATGATCTCATCGGGCGTAGCCCCGTGGGCCAGCAGGTTGAGGATGTATTCCACGGTCAGGCGCGTGCCGCGAATTACGGGCTTGCCGGCCATAATTTTGGGATCAATAGTGATGCGTTGGACCAGGTCTTGGTTCGTCATAGCGAAATGCCTCCTCTCCTATCGTACCTTCTGCACCCCGTCTTGACAAGTTCAACGCTGACAAAGGGTGCGTTTCGGGATTTTGGCGGATCTATCCGATGCTGTAGCGAGGGTGGCCCATTGTTTGACCTGCGACGCTGAAGGGGTAGCCGTCATCTCGTTATGTGTGGCCGCGCTTTATCCGAAGGGCGCGCCCCCGCATCGCCACCCCGGACGCCATATCGCGTTTGACAACCTCCACCGGCCGTGCTATTCTTACAATATCAACCTAATCGCAAAGGCTGTGAACCGGAATAGTATTCGTCAAAGCGGGATACAGAGAGCCGGCGGTTGCTGCGAAGCCGGTATCAGCGCAGACGAAGAATGGACCGGGGAGCCGGGCGCCGAACGCGTTGTCAGCCAGTAGGCCGCCACGGAGACGCCACCGTTATCTGGGCGCTGGGTATCGTCGCTCCACGCGATCGTACCTGCAGAGTGAGACTGGCGCCGGATCTTCCCATCGTTCTCACGATGGGTTTTCTTTTCCCGGCCCGTCTAATGAGGGTGGCACCGCGGATTTCCCGTAAATTCGTCCCTCACGCCGCTTTCGGCGTGGGGGATTTTTCGTTTCGAGCCCCATGCCACGGCAGATCAGCTATCCCACTCCACCCACTCCCACACCATGCTTACCCCCAACCATGTACCACCCCTCCCTTGACGAAGTTCGCACTCTGGCCCCGCAGGGCAACCTCATCCCCGTTTATCGGGTGCTACCGGCCGACCTGGAAACCCCCGTCTCGGTCTATCTCAAGTTGCGCCAGCCCAACCGTTCCTCCTTTCTGCTGGAATCGGTGGAAAAGGGGGAGCAATTGGGGCGCTACTCCTTCATCGGCGTCGATCCTCCCCTCAGCCTGACCTTGCGCGGTCACGAGGTGACTCTGGCAGGAGTGGGAGGCACGGTCCTGGAGGCCTACACGCACGAGGATCCCCTGGCTGCTTTGTCCGAGTTGCTTCACCGTCGTACCCCTATCTCCCTTCCCGACCTGCCCTCCTTCACAGGCGGAGCCGTAGGTTACTGGGGTTACGACATCGTGCGGCATTTCGAGCGTCTGCCCGAAACGGCCGTGGATGAACTGCAACTGCCTGATGCCGTTTTCCTGCTGGCCGACAATCTTGTGATCTTCGACCACGTCAAGCATCGCCTGATCCTGCTGGCCAACGCCCGTCTCGACGGGGACCTCACCTCGGCCTATGCCGAGGCCGTCGCCCGTATCGAAAAAGTCGCCGCGCAGCTGGCCCGGCCTTTGCAGCCACCGCCCCTGCCCGACGTGCACAGCGACGATCCCTGGATTTCCAACAAAGGACAAGCCGAATATGAAGCCATGGTGCGCAAGGCCAAGGAGTATATTGCTGCGGGTGATATCTTCCAGGTCGTGCTAAGCCAGCGGCTCAGCCGCCGCACCCGCGCCGATCCCTTCGCCATCTACCGTGCCCTACGCATGACCAACCCCAGCCCCTACATGTTCTTCCTTGACCTGCCCGGAGAGCTACGGCTCATCGGCGCCAGCCCGGAGATGCACGTGCGTCTGGAACACGGTGTCGCGCAGATCCACCCCATCGCCGGAACCCGGTGGCGCGGAGACACGCCCGAGGAGGACGCCCGCCTGGCCGAAGAACTGCTGGCGGATCCCAAAGAGCGCGCCGAACACATCATGCTCGTCGACTTGGGCCGCAACGATCTGGGCCGGGTCTGCAAATACGGGACGGTCAGTGTTCCTGTGATGATGGCCGTTGAGCGCTTCAGCCACGTCATGCACATCGTCAGCGATGTCACCGGCCAGCTCAACGACGACATGGACGCATTCTCCCTACTTCGGGCGACCTTCCCGGCCGGCACCGTCAGCGGCGCCCCCAAGGTACGCGCCATGGAGATCATCGAAGAACTGGAGGGCAGCCGCCGTGGGCCCTACGCCGGAGCCGTAGGATACATCGGCTACGACGGCGCCATGGACACCTGCATCGCCATCCGCACTATTGTCATGCAGGGCGATGTCTGCCATGTCCAGGCCGGCGCCGGAATTGTCGCCGATTCTGACCCCACCTACGAATACAACGAGACCCACAACAAGGCCCGAGCCCTGGCCGTCGCCGTAGAAAGGGCAGAAAAGGGCCTTCTCTGACCCTACACCGCCAATCCCACATCCCTTTAGAGAGATGATCATGAGTACTCGAAAACGCATCCTCACCGGCGATCGCCCCACGGGGCGACTACATCTAGGCCACTATGTTGGCTCCTTGAGGGCCCGTGCTCAACTCCAGCATGAGTACGAGACCTTTCTCATCATCGCCGACCTGCACATGCTGACCACCAAGAACGAGCGTTCAGACATCGACCAGATCGACGAGAACGCACGGCAAATGGTGCTCGACTATCTCGCCTGCGGCATCGATCCCGATTTGGTGACCATCTATCTCCAGTCGGCCATCCCCGAAGTCTACGAGCTCAATACCCTTTTCCAGAACCTGGTGACGGTGCCACGGCTCGAGCGGCTGCCCAGCCTGAAGGACATGGCCCGTGCAGCCCACAAAGAAGAGATGCCCTATGGCCTGCTGGGTTATCCCGTATTGCAGGCAGCCGACATCCTCACGCCGCGCGCTCACCTGGTCCCGGTGGGCAAAGACAACCTGGCTCACGTGGAAATCACGCGAGAGATCGCCCGCCGTTTCAACTACCTCTACGATGAGGTCTTCCCCATTCCCGAAGCCATGGTGCCCGAGGTGGGTACCCTGGTCGGCACCGATGGTCAGGCCAAGATGAGCAAAAGCCTGGGCAACGCCATCCTGCTCAGCGACGACGCCAAGACCGTGCGCAAGAAGGTCTTCAGCATGTATACCGATCCCAATCGCATTCGGGCCGATATCCCCGGCCGGGTCGAGGGCAATCCCGTCTTCATTTACCACGACACCTTCAATCCCAACAAGGAAGAAGTCGAAGACCTGAAGGCACGCTATCGCGCCGGCAAAGTCGGAGACGTGGAAGTCAAGGAGAAGCTGACCATCGCCCTCAACAACTTCCTGGATCCGATTCGCGAGCGCCGGGCACAGTACGAATCCGACACAGGCTTCGTGGACGAAGTCATCTACCGGGGCACCCTGCGCACGCGCGAGGAGGCCCGGGCCACCCTGCTCGCGGCCAAGAAAGCTATGGGTCTCACCGGCGTGTGGAATCGCATTTCGCGGCGGGCAGAACGGCGCCGCAAGAAACTGGAAAAGCAGGAGGCAGCCGTCTGATGACCTCTGCTTCCGCCAACAGGACACATCGGCCATGATCGCAGTGATCGATAACTACGACTCGTTCACCTACAACCTGGTCCAGTACCTGGGTGAACTGGGCGCGGACCTGCGCGTCTGGCGCAACGACGAGATCTCGGTCGAAGCGCTACAGGAGCTCAAACCGGCGGGTATCGTCATCTCGCCCGGCCCGGGCGAACCGGACGACGCGGGCATCTCCAACGATGTCATCCGCGCCTTTTATCGCAGCACCCCCATCCTGGGCGTCTGTCTGGGCCACCAATGCATTGGTCACGTCTTCGGTGGCAAAGTCGGCCGTGCCCCACGCCTGATGCACGGCAAGGTCAGCCCCGTCTTTCATACCGGCGACGATCTCTTTGCGGGCATCCCCAGCCCCTTTCAGGCCACACGCTACCACTCCCTCATTGTCTACGAGCCTCTGCCGTCCGATTTCGTCATGACCGCTTTCACGGCCGAGGGCGAGGTGATGGGCATGCGCCACAGGCACTATCCCTGTTATGGCGTACAGTTCCATCCCGAGAGCATTCTCACCGAGGGGGGCAAGACGCTCCTCGCCAATTTCCTCAGGCTGACGGCCTGACGGCAACACCACCGCGTTCCTGTCTGATCTCTATCCGTATCCCAATCTCACCTCAGGCAAGACCATGAACATCCAGCAAGCCATTTCCCGACTCACACGTGCGCAAGACCTGTCCGAAGAGGACGCCTACGCGGTGATGACCGCCATCATGAACGGTGAGTGCACTCCGGCCCAGATCGGCGGCTATCTGGTCGGTCTGGCGAGCAAAGGCGAGACCAGCGCCGAAATCGCCGGCAGTGCCAGAGCCATGCGCGAGCATGCCATCACCGCGCCCCACCACGCCGGGGCACCCCTGGTCGATACCTGCGGAACCGGCGGCGACCACAGCGGCACCTTCAACATCTCCACCACCGTGGCCTTTGTGGTGGCGGGATGCGGTGTGCCCGTGGCCAAGCACGGCAATCGCTCGGTCACATCGAAGTGCGGGAGCGCCGATGTGCTCAAGGCCCTGGGGGCCAACCTGGATCTGACGCCGGAACAGGTAGGCCGTTGTATCGACGACGTCGGCATCGGCTTCCTCTATGCCGTGCATCATCACCCGGCCATGAAACATGCCATCGGTCCCCGCCGTGAACTCGGGGTGCGCACCATCTTCAACATCCTGGGCCCTCTCACCAACCCGGCCGGTGCCACCCACCAGGTCCTGGGTGTTTTCGACCCTTCTCTTACCGAGATGCTGGCCGACGTGCTCCGGCGGTTGGGAACCACTGCCGCCTTTGTCGTCCACGGCGCCGGCGGCCTGGACGAGCTGAGCACGACCGGCGTCAATCGCGTTAGCCACC
>RFJM01000497.1 GCA_003694905.1 Caldilineae bacterium | reverse complement strand
GCGGTTATCCAGCCGGCCTGTGGCCAGACTGGCGACGGCGAAGGCCATGGGCAGAGTCAGCCCCACATAGCCCAGATAGAGGGCTACGGGATGCACCACCATCCAGTAGTTTTGTAGCAGCGGGTTGAGCCCATTGCCGTCGGCGGGGATAAAGAGGGATGCTCCGGCGGGTTTGAACATGGCCGAGGTAGTGCTGCCGTCGGGCAAGACCCAGAGGCGTTTGAAGGGATTGGTGGCTGCCAGAACGATGACGAGGAAGAACAGGAGTACCGCCAGGAGCGTTGCCACCATGTAAGGTGCTCGCACAGGGTGTCTCTTCCACTCGAAGCCGACAAAAACCGTACTGTAGATGACCAGGATAAAGGCCCAGAACAGGAGCGATCCGTCCTGTCCTCCCCATAGTGACGAGAAACGATAGAAAAGAGGCAGGTTGCGCTCAGTGTGGCTGGCCACATAGTCGATGGAGAAATCGTTGGTGAGCAGCAGGTACCACAAGGCCAGGGTGGCAATGGTCACCAAGCCGCCTGCCACGAAGAGTGCATTGCGCCCGCTGGTCGTCAGTTTGACGTCGGAACGCCGCGCGCCCACAAGGCTGACGACGATGCCGTAGAGGGTGACGAGCAAAGCGAGATTGAGAGAGATGAAACCGAGATCTGCCATGAGATTCCTCAGATGGGGTGGGGTGGGCAGCAAACGCGAGGGTTCCGATCGGCGTCCGGCCGCGATGGATCAGACTGAGAGCATGGCGCGGTCGCCGATACCGCGGCCTACTGGGCCGCGGTCTTTTTCAGCTCCTGGATGCGGCGCTCCAGCTCCTCGGCGCTGATAGGCCCAACGTGAAATCCCTGCACGTTGCCGTTGGCGTCGATGAAGAAGGTTTCGGGGACGCCCTGGACGTGATAGGCGGTGTAGATGCGGCTGCCCATGTCGGGGCCGTTGGGATAGGTGACGTCGAATTCCTCCATGTACGCGCGAGCGTTCTTCTCCTGGTCGAGATAGGAGAGGCCGATGAACAGGACTTCCCCCTTGTGCCGGCGCCAGGCCGCTTCCAGAATCGGCTGTTCGTCCCGGCATGGGTTGCACCAGCTCGCCCAGAAGTTGATGACGATGGGCGTGCCCCGATAGTCGGCAATGTCGATCCTCTCGCCGTCGTAAGTGGTAAAGACCACCGGCGGTGCTGCACCTGACCCGACCCGCTGACTGGGAGGGTTGAGCACACCGTAATAGAAGACAACCAGAAGCAACACCCCCACCACGGCGACAATCCCTATCAGGAGAGTCGTGCCGCTACGCTTGGGAGTGGCCTGCGCGGATTCAAGAGCCGGATCCATGGCCGTGCCGAGAGAGGTGTTGTCGTTCATTACTCGTTCAACTCCTCTTCCACACGTTTCAGGTACTCATCTTCGGGAATCACATCTGCCGTTGACGGGGCCGCCACGCTCACGGTTTGGCGCGTCCAGCGGCGGGTCAGCACAACTGCCGCCGCCAGCCCGCCGATCACCAGCAGCACGGGGATCACCCAGGCCAGCAGCGTGAAGCCCTGGCGGGGTGGCTCGCCCAGCACCACCGGACCGTAGAGCTCGATGAACTCGGCCTTCACCTGTTCCTTGGTGTAGCCTTCGGCCAGGCGCTGGTCGATCATCTCCCGCATCTGCTCGCAGACTTTCTGCTCGCAGACATCCAGGCGAATTCCCTGGCAGATGGGACACCAGAGTTCTTTCTGCAATTCTTTAGCGGGGTCATTCTCCTGCGCGGCTGCCGGAACGGCCACCAACAGGAGAAGAAAGAGAGCAAGAAGGAAGCGTCGCATGGGCGCGTATGTGACAAAATCTGAGCGAAATTACCAATTCAGGTTACGCGTGGATTATAGCACACCCGAAATGGCCCCAGTATGCGTTGGATCATAGAGGGGATTAAAGGTTGATTAACGTTTGCGCCGGGCAAGTTCGCTGGCATAGTGCCGGCCCAGTTCCTGCGCGTGTTCGCGTGCCCAGCGGCTCAGTCGCACCTCACCTGCAGGTGGTGCGTCAACGTACAGCAGATCGGCCATCAGGCCCTCGATCTCCTCGCGCGTGATGAAGACATCCCCCACCAGCAGGCCGATGACGCGGCCCACCTGGTAGCCGAACCAGGGTGGAACCGAGATGACAGGACGCCGCACGCCGATGGCAGCCGCGATCTCGGCCACCAGATCCCGATAGGTGTAGGTCTCCGGGCCGATGGCATTGATGATCACGTCGTCCTCGCGAGCCGCCTGCGCCACGGCCAGCCTGGCCAGGTCGTCGACGTAGATGGGTTGCAAGCGATAACGACCGTCGCCGAAAACACCGAACACGGGCAGATGTCGCAATGCCCAGGCGATATTGTTGATGAGGATATCTTCTTTGCCGAAGAGCACGGTGGGGCGCAAGATGGCGTAGGAGAGACCGCTTTCCTGCAGGGCCAGTTCCAGTTGCGCCTTACCGCTGAAATAGGGCAGGGGCGAGTCCAGCGACGGGTTGGTGATACTGACGTGGACGATGCGCCGCACGCCCGCGGCCCGCGCCGCCGCGAAGAGCTTGAGGCTGTTCTCTACCGCGGCTCCGTGACTGAAAGTCTTGTAGTCGAAACGCACCCAGTAGGTATTGATCAACACCTCCACGCCTTCAAGTTGGGCCTGCAGGCGCTCGGGCCGGTCGAAGTGGAAGGGGAATGCCCGTATCTTCTCGCCAAAAGGGTTGGGCCGATGCAGCGAGTTGGTCAGGGTAATAACCTCATGCCCCTGATCGAGCAATCGGCGGGCGATGTAGCGACCGGAGTAGCCAAAGGCACCGGTTACAGCAATCTTCATGGTGTTCCTCGCAAGTTGTGGAGCGGCAGACGGCTTACCGATACTCGTTGGCAGCATGGTAGGGCCGGCCCTCGGCAAAGCGCGTAAGACGGAGTGGCGTAATGTCTACGATCTGAGCCCGGCCGTTCAGCACCAGCTCCGCCATGGCCTGCCCCACGGCCGGGGCTTCTTTGAACCCATGCCCGCTGAAGCCCAGCGCGGCGTAGCACCCCTCTACGCCCGGCACCGGCCCGAGCAGGGCGTGCTCGTCCGCAGTCTTGGTGATGATGCCGGCGTGTCCTTTGCGCAGCCGGCCGTGCTCCATAGCAGGAATGCGGTTGCACAGGCGTTCCAGCGCGCTGAACTGGGTTTCCGGGCTCAGGGTCTGGCTGTAGGTGTCCAGATCTTCGGGACCAACCACACGGTTGTCGTGCGATGCGCCGACCAGGGTAAGGCCGCCGGTCTCGGGTCGCAGATAGATGGTGTTGAGGCGATCGATCACGGTCAGATGGGGGTGCGGCACCTGCGGTGGGGTTTCGACCATGACCACCGGATGGTAGACCAGCTTGAGCTCGAGATGCAACCCGACCGAGGCTGCCACCCGTGCGCCCCACGGACCCGCGGCAATGATCACGGTACCTGTGGCGATGGTCCCGGCCTTTGTCTCCACCCCCACCACACGCGAGGCCCGTACCGGGATGCCCGTAACCTCCAGGCCCTGAAGGATATGAGCACCCTTGCGGCGGGCAGCGCGCGCGAAGCCCGTGGTGGTCAGGTAGGGATCGGCATAACCGGAGTCGGGCTCGTACGCCGCCAGAGGGATGTCATCCACGTTCAGGTAGGGCGCGAGCTCGCGAATGTCGTCTGGACCGACCAACCAGGTCTTGACGCCAAGCCTTTGGAGCATCTCGACGTTAGCTTTCAGACGTTCCAGGTTGTGCTGCCTGACCGTGCGCAGAAAGCCGGTGCGCACGAAGCCACATTCCCCCCCGACCATTTCATCAAAGTGGGCGAAGGTGGGATAGCTCTTATGCGCGAGCTCGGCTTCTAGAGGATTGTCGTAGTGCATGCGCACCAGTCCGCTGCTCATGCCGGTGGAGCCGGCAGCCAGCCGGGTACGCTCACAGAGTACTACGTGGCGGCAGCCCATGCGGGTGAGATGAAAGGCAATGCTGGTGCCGATGACGCCGCCGCCGATGATGACGACATCGGCCGTTGTAGGCAGATCCATGGTGGGCAGTCAGGTTGGGAGAGGAGAGCGGTGTGAGAAACGGTTGACGGGCCGGAACGGCCACAACAGCCGGGAGCATATCACAAAGCGGGCAGCGACGCACAAACAGGCTCGAACAGGCAAGCATCTCATCCGGCGCGGCCCGCCACCCCCTCGGGACGCGTCCAGGAGGGCGAATCCTCTCGGCCCGCAAGAAAGAAACGTGTTCGCGGAGCGCGTTTCATTTTCGGGGTGGTTTGCCGGCTCAGATCCTCCCTCGCAGGGGTAACCGTGGAGGATCCCTTGGCTTTGCGATGCGGTTCTCGGGCGGCCGGTGTGCGGGCGTTGCTGCAGCTTACCGGGCAGTGCTGCAGCCCGGCGCCGGCGATGGGCTGCCTCCATTTTGGAACACCCCCCTACTC
>RFJM01000496.1 GCA_003694905.1 Caldilineae bacterium | reverse complement strand
TCGGTGTAGGTGAGGCGTTGATTACGGTGGCGGCCTACGGCTTCATTCGCCGCCTGCGGCCCGATTTGGTGAGCGGCGGCGCGGTGCGGGCTCGCGGGGGCAAAAGCTGGGTCGGGGTTGCTCTGGCCGCGACCCTGCTGGTGGTGTTTCTGACGCCCCTGGCATCCGCCAATCCCGACGGATTGGAGCGCGTGGCGAGGGATCTGGGCTTCGTCGATGCGGCGCGGCCGTCGCCGCTGCGCTTGCTCGCCAACTACCGGATTCCCCTACTGGCCGATAGTGCTCTGGCCACCATCGCCGCTGCGCTGGTGGGCCTGGTGGCGGTGAGCGGAACCGTGCTGTTGCTGCTCGTGCTATTGCGCCGTTTCGACCGCCTGCAGGGTCGGAGGGCCGATGCATAGCAACGTATTCGACAGGTATCGGCAGGCCGAGAGTTTCGTCCACCGGCTGGACCCACGGCTGAAAGTGGTGCTGACGGCGCTGTTCATCCTTTCGAATCTGTTGCTGCCCGACGGCGCCTGGTGGGGCTTTGCGGCAAGCTTTGTCCTGTTGATGGCGGGCAGCTTGCTGGCGCAGTTGAGCCCATGGCTGGTTTTGCGGCGCTCCTTTATCGCCGTGCCCTTTGCGCTGGCGGCTGTCACCACCACTTTCGCGACGCCAGGCCCTCCGGCGCTGGTGCTGCATTTCGGTGACATGGTCCTGAGCCTGACCCGGCCCGGTCTGGTACGCTTTCTCAGTATCGTGATCCGCAGTCTTCTTTCGGTGCAGATGGCAATCCTGCTGACGAGCACGACCTCATTCCCCGACCTGATCCACGCCTTGCGTCATCTGCGCCTGCCATCCACCCTGGTGGCCATCATCTCCTTCATGTACCGCTATCTTTTCCTGCTGTCGGATGAGGCGATGCGTCTGTTGCGGGCTCGGGCCGCGCGCAGCGCCCGGCTTCCAAGTGCACGCGCGGGGGGGAGCGTGGGGTGGCGAGCGCGCGTGGCGGGCAATATGGCAGGACAGTTGTTCGTGCGCAGCTTCGAGCGCAGCGATCGGGTGTACAATGCGATGCTGGCCCGAGGCTATGACGGCCATCTCTATACCCTCAATCCCCATGCCATGAAGGGTCGCGACTGGATGACGCTCGCCCTGTTCCTTCTCATTCTACTCGCTCTACAGACCCTCTCCCGCCTTGTGTGACGACCATGCCCATCGTTCATTCCGTCGGTCAAACAACCACTTCCCAGCTCGTCATCCCGCCCGAGGCGTCCGGAGTGCCGGTGCTCGAGATCGAACATCTTTCCTTTGCGTATCCGGATGGTCATGTGGCCCTGCGAGATGTCTCGTTGGTGCTGCAGGCCGGGGAAAAGGTAGCGCTGGTCGGGCCGAACGGTGCGGGTAAGAGCACATTGCTACTCCATCTCAACGGTATCCTCGGCGGAAACGGCGCGGTGAAGGTGGTGGGGTTGTCTACCCAGAAAGAGAACCTGCCGCGCATCCGGGCGCTGGTGGGCCTGGTGTTCCAGAATCCCGATGATCAGCTCTTTTCGCCGACGGTGTTCGAGGACGTGGCTTTTGGGCCGCTGCACATGGGCTTTCCCGAAACGGAGGTGCGGGCACGGGTGCAGCGGGCGCTGGAGGAGGTGGGGATGCGCGAGTATGCGGAACGATTATCGCATCATCTGAGCATGGGGGAGAAGAAGCGTATTGCCATTGCCACGGTTCTGTCGATGCATCCGCAGTTGCTGGTGCTGGATGAACCCACGGCCGCGCTGGATCCGCGCGCCCGCAGGCAGCTTATCCAACTGCTGAGGGACCTGCCACAGGCCATGTTGGTGGCGACGCACGATCTTTTCATGGTCCGCGAGCTTTTCCCTCGTATGGTAATCATGGACGAAGGCCGTATTGTGGCAGATGGACCTACTGCCGAACTCCTTGCCGATGCGGCCTTGCTGGAAGCGCACGGGCTCGAGTTCCCTCAGTGTTGAAGCAGAGGAGGCGATGGATGAGTCATGACACTTTTGACTATGTAAGCCGTATCCGCGAGCAGGGCTACCGGATGACGATGCAGCGCCAGGTCGTGCTGGATGCCGTCTGCGAAGCAGGTGGGCATACGACCATTGATGCCATCTCGCGGCGGGTTCGCAGCCGCATGCCGCATATCAATCGATCCACCATCTACCGCACGCTCGAGTTCCTGCAGGCGGTGAATCTGGTGGTGAGTGCCCACATCGCCGGTCGCACGATGTACGAGATCGCCCATCCCTGCTCGCGACATCATCACCTAATCTGCCGGGGATGTGGTGCCGAGATGGAGTTGGCCCACGAGGTGCTGGCTCCCGTTTTCGAAGAAATCACCGAGCGCACGGGTTTTATTGTGCAGGTGGAACATCTGGTGCTGGAGGGGTTGTGTCCCAACTGCCTTGGGCCCGAGGCAGAACGGGTGGAGGCAGGAAAGGGGGGAGTTTGAAGTGCAAGGGGTGACCGCGTGTCCCGAGCCGGGGACGAGCCGGCCGATTTCACTTTTGGGCCAGGTGGCATTACAATGGGCCTTCCCCCCGCCAGCTTAAAGCTGACGTCCCTACTTGCTGCTGCCGACCCCTTCTATGAAGCGAATTCGTTGTGCACATGCGTTTGCTGTGCTGGCGGTCGCGCTCACTCTGCTGGCCGAACTGGCGATTGCGCAGGCGACCGAGCCTTTGTCGTCCTTTCAGAGTGAGCCCGTCAGCGGGCGCTATGTCATTCGGCTTTCCTGGTTTTCTCCCGATGCCTCGACCCCGGTGGAGATCCAGCGCTCCTCCAACGGCCTGGGACCGTGGGAAACCATTGCCACCACGTCGGGAAATGGTTTTGAAGATGAGCAGGTGGCCTGCTCACATAGCTACTACTACCGGGCCAGGACACTGGGTATCGCCGGGGAGGTCGGAACCTGGAGCCCGGTGACGAGCGCCAGGGTGGCACCCTGTGCGCCCATTGCTCTCGAGGTCTACCCGGTGCCGGGATGGTACATTCTGGATGTCAAGTGGTTGGACATTGCCCCAGACGAGACGCAGGTTCACCTGGAACGGTCACGAGATGGCGTTGCCTGGACCGAGCTGGCGGTTTTGCCACCCAATACCGGCTTCTATGGTGATCGTTTCAGCACGGCGGACTGCAGCACGAGGATCTATTATCGCTTGAGGAGTGAGCGCGATGAGCTCTACTCGCCCTACACGCCGGTGCGGGATGGGGTGACCTCGCCCTGTGCGCCGGATGCGGCGTCGGTGGGGCTGACGGGTGGAGGTGCTCGGGTGACGGTGCAATGGAGGGATCGCGCGCCGGACGAGGATCTGTTCGAGGTGTGGCGCAGCAATGATGGTTTCGTCTATGATAGGGTGGCGCAGGTCTCCGGCTCTCCCGGCCGCGACGGTCTGCTGAGCTGGGAAGATCCGCTGCCACAGTGCCTCGCGAATAACTACTACCGGCTGCGCGCGCTGCGGTTGCCCGCCAGCAGCAGTCCGTGGGTTCCCCTTGCGCCTGCAGACCTGATGATCGCGGTGCCGGTGTGTGCGACGGCGACGCCAACGCCCACGACCACGCCAACGGCTACGGCAACGCCCACGGCTACGCTCACGCCGACACCCAGTCCCACGCCTACGCCCTCTGCGACTGCCACGCCCAGTCCCACACCGACGGCTACGCCCACGGCCACGCCCACGCCCCTCCTCCTGTACCTGCCACTGCTCCGGCAAAGGCTCTGATCCCTATGGCTCTCTATCCCAGGCGGTTCACATGAATCTGCGTTCACCTTTCTGGTTGCTCCCTCTGGCAGTCGTCCTCGCCGCTCTGTTGCTGGTCCCCCAGGCCCAGGCCGAGCCCGCAGGAAGCGCGGTGCTGGCCAACGATAGTGGCGCGCCCGGCGCTCAATCGGTCACGCTGACCAATAAGTCGAGTGACAAGTTGACGGTGGCAGTGCGGCTGGCGTTCAATCCGGCTGATACGCCCCTGCGGATCGACAGTATCGAGCTGTATCTGGGGCCACAGGAGGGGAGTTCGCAGAGCTGGCCGGTGTTGGTTCGCATCGAACGGCCGGCCGGAACCGCTCCCTCCGGTGATGTGCAGGCATCGACCCGCCAGCGGTTGCAGGTCGATCATGAGGGCTGGTATAACATACCGGTGGGGGGGATCTACGCAGGCGGTGGCAGTAGCTTCGTGGTGGCCGTGAAATCAGAAGACTTCCCCTGGAATACGGCCCCGCGTCTTTTCCTGGACAACAGTACCGGGATTCCCGCAGGGTACAATTATTACGGTCAGTATTTCACCAACTGGCAGGAGCACTATGCCTACTGGCCCGATCCGGCGCATATCGGGAATCTGATGATCCGTGCACACGTGACAACCGGTCAGGATGCGTTGAAGACGCCTTCGCCTACTCCGACCATCACGCCTACGGCGACGGGCACGCCAACGCCCACCCGTACGGCGACGCCAACATGGACGGTGACGCCGACGCGGACGGCCACACCCACGCGTACGGCGACGCCGACCCGCACCAACACTCCGACACGAACGGCGACGCCGACTCAGACGCCGACATGGACGCCTTCGCCGACTACGACGCCTACGCCAACCACTACGCCCACGCCCACATCGACACCGCGCCCGCAGGGGGTGTTCCTGGAGATGGGGCCTACGCGCGACGCCTATGTGGTGGAACTGTACCCGGCGGAGAATTTCGGTCTGGAGGACCATTTGCTGCTCGGCTCCGCGCCAGCAGGCGGCATGCATCGAGTGCTGCTGGGGGGATTCCCGCTGGCAGGGGTGCCCGCGAGTAGCGATGTGCTGGAGGCGACGCTGGGGCTGCGGGTGGAGCAGGCTCAATTGAGCGCAGACATGCGCGTGGCGTTGCATCGGCTGCTGGGCCCATGGGAGGAGGCAGAGGTGACGGCTGCATCGGC
>RFJM01000066.1 GCA_003694905.1 Caldilineae bacterium | reverse complement strand
GTTCTACGTCATACATGGCCGTGGCGATGGCCCAGGCCACCAGGCCCCAGCTACCGCCGCTGATGAGGAGGGCCATGAAGATGCTGAGAATGTTGGTGGGCACGGTTCCGCGGGCAATGCCGATGAGGGCAAGGAGAATGCCCAGAGCCGCCGCGACCAGGCCGATCTTGAGAGGTCCGCTCAGTTGTTGCCAGTGTTTCATAATCCTGCCATCGGGCAATTGAGTGGCCGGCATACGAGTGCTAGAAGCGATAGGTGGAGGGAATGCCACGACCGGCCGGTTTGATGTCTTCGATGACGAGTTGCAGGCTGCGCCGGCCCTGATACTGGTTTTCATCCAACCTGCAGGCTACATCCACCCGCATGGGCATGGCATCGGCCAGATCGCCCCGGCCGAAGGCAATGGCATCGAAGGTCAGGTAACCGTCGGTGAGTTTGAGCTTGAGATGATCGCCATTGCTGCCCACCTTGCGGTAGCTGCGGACCAGCAGGTCGGGCACGGCCAGCAAAGCAGGTGGGTTTTCGCTGCCGGTAGGCTCAAGTTCGCGCAGCTTGCCCAGCAGGGCCCAGTCCAGGTCGCGCAGGCAGACAACGGCATCGATGGCCAGTTTGTGTGCACGGTCCTCGGGGTCGAGCTGTTCGGCCGCGATGGCGTTGAGCCGCCGGCGAAGCTGCGGCAGGAGTTCGCGCCTCACGGTGAATCCGGCCGCGGCCGCGTGTCCCCCGTATCGGACCAGCAGGTCGGCGCACCGGTCGAGGGCGCGGGTGATGTGGAACTCGGGAATGCTGCGGGCCGAGCCCCGGACTTCCACGTCACCCAGCTCTACGACCAGGGCCGGGCGGTAGTACGTGTCCTTGAGGCGGCTGGCCACCAGACCGACGATGCCGGGGTTGAGATCCTCTCGCCCGACGAACAGGGCATGGTCGGGCGGGTCTTGGCCCAGCTCCAGGATGGCCCACCGGTAGGCTTCTTCGGTGAGACGCTGTCTCTCCTTGTTCCAACGGTCGAGATCCGCAGCGATGGGCTCGGCTGTGGCATCATCGGGCGCCATGAGGAGGTCGTAGGCGATGGCCGCGGTGTCCAGGCGCCCGGCGGCATTTAGACGGGGCGCCAGGCGGAAACCGATGGCCGTGGCGTCGATCTGGCCCAGCTCCACATGTGCCTTGCGGGCGAGGGCGCGGACACCCGGGCGCACCCCACGGTTGAGCTGCTCCAGGCCCTTCTGCACCAGGCGTCGGTTCTCCCCGCGCAGGGGCATGATATCGGCCACGGTGCCCAGTGCCACCAGGTCCAGCAGGCGTTCTTCACCCAGGACGACAGGTTGCCTGGCGCAAGGCTCGCGTTCTTCCTCCCTCAAGAGGGCCTGCGCAAGCTTGTAGGCGACACCGACACCGGCGAAGTGCTTGAAGGGATATGAGCTCTGGGGATGCCGAGGATTGATGACGGCGTGGGCGGGAGGCAGGGTAGGGCCGAGAGAATGGTGGTCGGAGACGATGATCTCCAGACCCAAACTGCGGGCAAACTGCACCTCTTCCACGGCACGAATGCCGCAGTCTACGGTAAGCACCAGTTGGATGCCCTGCCGGTGTAGCCAGGCCAGGGCCTCGTTGTTCAGGCCGTAGCCTTCGTCCACGCGGTGAGGGATGTAGGGCATGACGTCGGCTCCGAAGGCGCGAAGCGTCTGCACCATAAGCACGGTGGCCGTGACGCCGTCGGCGTCGAAGTCGCCATAGACCGCGATGGGCGTGCGCTGGCGAATGGCGCGTCGCAAATATTCGACGGCCTCGGGGATGCCGCGCATGGCGAAAGGATCATCGTCGGGCACGAACTGGCCGAAGAACTCGGCAACCTCGTCCGGTTCGACGAGTCCGCGATTATAGAGGATTTGCACGACTACGGGGTGCAGCCAGTTGAAGCGGACACGTAGCGCGGATGGGGGTGGGCTCGGCAATTCCCAGCGGGTGGGGACAGCAGGCAAGAGGGTGCCTCCGGGGGTAAGCAAGTGTTGGGTTGGTACAGCAGGAGCGATGCAGACGACCAGCATTATACCGGCAGGTCAGGGGTTGTCTCAACTTTGACAAGGTCAACCGGGTTGCCTTAGGCTTGCTGGCCATGCGTATTCGTCTTCTGGCTTGCGATCTCGACGGTACTCTGGCCGATCACGACGGCCGCATCAGCGACGCGGCTGTCGCGGCCCTGGCCCGCGCCCGCGCCGAGGGCGTGATGGTGGTGGTTGCCACCGGGCGCCTCCCCTTCGTCATCGAGGGCTTCCTCGACCGGCTGGGTGTCGAACATGAGCCGATTATCGCCGCGCAAGGGGCGCTGGTGCAGTATCGCAATGGTCTCGTCCTGCGCCGGTTGCTGCTGGACGCCGATGTGGCCCGCCGGGCGCGCACCCTCGTTGCTCCGTATGGCGCGGGCACCGCCTATTTTAGCGAGGATGCCCTGTACGTGGACCGTTTGGTGGCCTCGCCCGAGCAATACGAGGCCTGGTTTGGCTTCCGGGCCCGGATCGAACCCGACGCTATCGAACGCCTGCAGGGCCATCTGATCAAGTTCATGGCCATTCATCCCGATCCGGAGGTTGTTCCGGAAATTCTGGAGACGCTGAAAAGGCATCTGGGTGGGGAGGCGGATATCACGCGCTCCTGGCACTGGTTTGTGGAGGGAACGTCGCCGGGGGCGGACAAGGGCGCAGCCCTGGCCTGGCTGTGTGAACGTCTGGAGATAAGCCCGCGAGAGGTCCTGGCCATTGGTGATGGGGGCAACGATGTCACCATGTTGCGCTGGGCGGGCGCGAGTGCGGCACCGGCCGATGCCGATCCGGCGGCGCGTGCGGCCGCATCATGGCTGGCACCTCCTCTGGCTGAGGACCCTGTGCCAGCAGCGCTAAAGCACTTCCTTGGCTGGTAGGACAGCTCAGAGCAGAGGGGTGTTCTCGTCCTCCATATCGGGAGGCTCTTGCGCGGCACGAGAGGCCGCGGCCTCGCTGGCCAGTCGATCGACGCGAGTATTCTCGGGATGCCCGGCGTGGCCTTTGATCCAGTCCCAGTGTACCTCGTGTTTTTCGGCAGCCTCCAGCAAGGCCCGCCAGAGGTCCTGGTTCTTGACCGGCTTTCTGGCGGCAGTGCGCCAGCCGTTGCGCTCCCACGTCTGGACCCAGCGGGTAATGCCGTTGCGCAGATATTCGGAATCGGTGTGCAGGTAGACCGTGCAAGGCCGTTTGAGCGCCTGCAAAGCGTTGAGTGCTGCCCGCAGTTCCATGCGATTGTTGGTGGTATAGCTGGCCGCGCCCACCAGTTCCTTTTCGTGGCGGCCGAAACGGAGTAGAGCCGCCCAGCCTCCGGGACCGGGATTGCCGAGACAGGCTCCATCGGTGTAGACATGAACGACGGGTTTGCTCACGAGGTACTACCTTATTGCGACGGCGAAGAGGAAGGCGTCTGCCGGCCTCGATGCCCCTTGCGGCCGGTACTGCGACGGCGCTTCCTGCCGCTCAGCCGCTCGACGGAAATGGCGTGCGGTCCGGCCTCGTTGTGGCCCAACTTGTAGGCGACCACGTCGCCCCTGCGCAAAGTGCGTAGCCTGCCCAGGGCGCGGCGATGAACGAATACCTCGCTTCCATCCCGCGCGGTGATGAAGCCGTATCCTCTGCGGGGATCATACCATTTCACCGTACCACGCTGTCGCCGGGTGAGACGAAACAGATGCCTGCAGCCGGGACACTGCTGGGGCGTGGCGGCATCTCGATGCTGTTCCCATCCGGTCCAAACAAAAGAAATACCGCAGTTTTCGCAAATGAGGAAGCGGTCGGCAGGCAGGGTGATGGACGGGAGAGAGGCGGGTTCCATACCGGAGATAGGATGGAAGAACGCCCGCCGGGATCGACGGGCGTCCGAAATTCGTGATGGTACCCTGGAGAGGATTTGAACCTCTGACCTCTTCCTCCGCAGGGAAGCGTTCTATCCACTGAACTACC
>RFJM01000495.1 GCA_003694905.1 Caldilineae bacterium | reverse complement strand
GTCCCCGAGCTGCCCGGCGACGGCGGCCGCGTCGATGTCAGCTTCACCCTGGGGGTTTCTGACGAGGCCGACGGTCAGATCGTGTCCCCCGGCTTCTCGGCCACCTCCGACCAGTGGACCGAGCCGGCCACCAGCGGCGAACTGGTCACCTTCGTCGGCAGTACCGTCCCCATCTGGGCGGTTCAGGGAGACGGCATGGCCTCCCCCTACGTGTTGGATTGGCTACCCACCGGCGGCGTGGTCACCGCAGTATTCCCCGATCTCGGCGGCTTCTTCATTCAGTCCACCCGCGTCGACGACAACCCCCTCACCTCCGAGGGCCTGTTCGTCAACACCTCGACTCTGGAAACACCGCCGCAGCTCGAACCGGGCGATGTCGTGGAGGTCTTCGGCCAGGTACGAGAGACGGCGCAGCAGACCCAGATCTTAGTCGAGGATCCGGCCGATATACGGGTGCTCGACCACGACGCACCCCTGCCCAGACCCGTAGACCTGGACCCGCCCGCCACCATGGCCGAAGCCGAACCATATTTCGAGGCGCGCGAGGGCATGCTGGTCCAGCTTCCCGAACCGGCCATCGCCGTCTCGCCCACCTCCAAGTACGGCGAATATGTGGTCACGCTGCAACATCATGGCCGGCAGCGCCTGTGGCAGGGGGAGGACAACGGCATCGCCATCATGGTCGATGACGGTTCCACCGCCACCCATCTGGATCGGTCTACCCTCCCCTATGTCGTCGCCACAGGCGATATCGTGGAAGGGCTGGTGGGACCTCTGGCCTACACCTACGGTCGCTACAAAATCGAACCCATAGCGCCGCCTTCGGTACAGCATCAGGTCATCTCCATGCCCAGCCTGCCCCTGACCCGTGCCGACGAGTTCAGCATCATGACCTGGAACGTGGAAAATCTCTTCGACACGCGGCTCCCCCATCCCAGCGATCCTCCCCTCCCCACCAGGTCGGAATACGAACTGGCCCTGACGAAAGTGGCCAACACGATCGTGGCCGCGGGCGTGCCCACCATCGTGGCTCTGCAAGAGGTGGAAAACATCGGCGTCCTGGAGGATATCGCCGAACAACCTGTGCTGCGCGACTACGGCTATCAGGCAGTACTCATCGAAGGTACCGACAGCCGCGGCATCGACGTCGGCTACCTGGTGCGGGGCGACCGGGCGCAGGTGCTGGACAGCCGGCAATTCGTGGCGCCGGAGGGGCTGACCAGCCGTCCGCCTCTGCTGATCAAGGTGCAGGTGAAGGCTCAGCCGGAGCCGCTGACGGTGTATGTCTTGAACAATCACTTCAGCTCCATGTCGGGCGGCGTGGCAGCCACCGAACCCAGACGCACGGCGCAGGCCGCGTGGAATGTGCGGGTGATGTATGATGCCATTCTGGCCGACGAGCCCGATGCCAGGGTAGCCGTCGTCGGCGACCTGAACAGCTTCTACGACTCGTTGCCCATCAACACCCTGCGGGAGGCGGGGCTGATCCACGTCATGGATGAACTTCCGCGCGAGCAACGGTACACCTACATCTACCAGGGCGAGTCGCAGGTGCTGGACCATATTCTGGTGACGCGGCCGCTCCACGAACTGCTGACACGGGTAGATGTGCTGCACGTGGACGCGGACTATCCGCCGCCCATCCCCGGAGACCCCTCGCCGCTGCACAAGTCCGATCACGATCCCCTTATCGCCAGATTCACCCTGGCGCCCTAGGAGGAGACGGGATGGCGGTGGCGAGATGGTAGCGCGTGCCGCGCCCTAAGGCCGTACAAGCCAGGGCAGATAGGTGCGCTCCCGCCCCGACACGATGATGAGCCGCCGCGGCTCGCTGTAGGGGCCCACATTGCCCTGGGTGTCCACGGCTGCCACGCGCCAGTAGTAGCGGCCGGGGTCCAGTTCCTGCTCGGGCGTGTACGTCAGCTGCTCGAGGCTGGGCCAGCTTTGCGGCCCCGCGGACGTGTGGGTACTCGCGGGGTCGGCGACGCCGCGCCTGCTTTGCCCGCCCACCTGCAGCGGCAGGAAAAGGAAGATCTGGGCCGGGACGTAGACATCGATTTCGGGGGCATGGAAGTAGGGGACGCCCCGGTAGAGGCTATCGTCGACCTGCAGCTTGTAGCCGGCAATGGCGTAAGTGCCCGCGGTGGGTCGCGCCCAGCGAAACTCAGGTCGCGGCACACTTACCAGATTGGGCTCAGGCGCCTGGACCAGGGGCACACCCGGCAGTTCGTGGGGAAAGGCCTGCTGGCGGTAGGTGCTGTAAAAGGGGCTGGGCAGCCAGGGCCGGATCTCCCACAACGGGTCGCGGTTGTAGAAGATTCCCGGGCCCCATTTGGTGGTGTAGGACTTGAACCAGAACGTGCGCGTCACGCCCACCTGCCACATGGTGTCGAAAAGGGCGCCGATCTCGCGTGCAGCCATGTCGTAGTCGTTGTGCCAGAGAGAGTTGTTCAGTTCGTTGACCCAGAGTTCGTAGCTCAGGCCCCGTTCCTGCAAGGGGGTGGTCAGCTTGGTGATCTTGAGATGGTGGTCGCTGAAGGCATGGAAGGGGATGATATCGAAGGCGTCGCGCACATCCAGCGGCCCGCGCAAGTCCAGCAAGTCCCCCAGGAAGTGGTGGCCGCGGATGTCGGACAATCCACCCAGCAGGACTTTGGCCTGGGGATCGTTGGCGCGGATCTGCTCACTGGCAGCCTTGAGGAGCCGGGCGTAGACCTCGACCGTGCCGTTGCCCGGATCATCCTTCATAGAGAGGAACTCGGGCAGGTCGGGCTCATTCCAGATCTCCCAGTAGTGGACCTGGTTCTTGCCCTGCGAGCCATACCGCCGCACGATCAGGGCTATGAATTCGGACCAGTCGGCGATGTCGTCGGGGGCGTAGTTCTTGCGCCAATTGTTGATGCAACTGGTGGTGGGGACTGCATCGGCACGTGCCCAGTAGGGCGTGTAGAGGATCTCGGGCACGGGTTCGATGCCGTAGTTAGAGCTGAGCTGGATCATGATGTCCAGATCTTGCCAGACATACTGGTCTCGTTCCGGCTCCAGGAAACACCACCAGGCCGCCACCCGTCCACTCCGGACCCCTGCCGCCCAGGCCTGCTTCAACACGTCGTCGGCCTGATCAATGCGCAGGGGGCCATCCAGGCGAGGGGTGGCCTCCTCGCGCGGGAAGGTCCATTGCCAGCCGGGCCCCAACACGTCCATGCCATAGGGTGAGATCGGCGGTGGCTGCACCAAAGGGTTGGGAGGACCGTCGGCCACCACAGCAACGGGCATGGCAAGGAACAAGGCCCAGGCGAGGAGAACACTCCAGCGAAACAAGCAATGCCAGGGGGGACGGCGTCCGGTTTCCGATTCCATCACAACAACCTTTTCGAGAGAAGGGGGAGGACAGCAAGCACCTGCATTCTACCGGTTCGCAGGAGAACGGGCAAAGCGTTGACCGGCCCGGAACGCATCCCGGCCGGATTTGCCGTTGTCGGCCCCTGCCTACCCCTGCATAAGCTCTGACCAGGTCGGTGCATCGCCTTTCGACCTGCGTTCCTCGCGCAGGCGGCGCATCTCCTCAAATCGTTGCTGGCGCAGCATGTGAATTCCCCGCACGAAGACATAGACCAGTGCACACAGAATCGCCAGTTCAATCATGAGGACTGCGAATTGATTGAGCGTCGCCTCATTCATCATACGCGTCCCCTCGGCTGTAATGATCAGCACACGCCGAATGACGGAAATCAGACCAACGATCAGAAAGGGCTCGCTGGCCAGCCTGAGCCGGGTGCCGATGGAAATCCGCACCATCTGCAGGATCTCAACAAGCATGGAGACAAGCAACAGCCGGTCGAGGATTTCCAGCACATTGAGCAGAGTACGCGCGGTCAGCCAGGGAATGAGGTACTGCGTCCAGATCTCCCCCAGGCTGCCGACAATGGTCACCAGGAGAGTAACGGCAATGGCGACGTAAAGCGGGAGTTCCGCTCGATTCCAGAGCGGAGCGATCCAGGCAGCACGGCGCAGCGGTGATGATCGTTGGCGGCTCATATGGGGCACTCCGGGCAGAGCAGGCAAGGAATCCACGAAGTTCGTTCAAGCTTGACACATGAGGAAGGCGCTTGTCAAGCGAGGGCTGCTCCCGCGCGAGCCCGTGCACGACCGGCCCTGGCCATGGCATGAGATGGCCCTCAGCCCCCACGGCAGGCACTTGCTCGCAGACATTAGGCGAGCCCCCCTCTCAACCCGGCCACAGAGTCCTCGCGGCGGGACGGGCCAGGACACTGTAACAGTTTAGTCGGTATGTGGCGCGGGCGCCGGCTGGCTGACTGGAAGTCAGCCCTTTCGGGCCTTCGGCCAGAGCGCAGCCTCTAGAGGTCGAGTTTACTCGGCGCAATGCACGATCTGCCAACAGCCAGCGCGAGCCACCGACCGAATTGTTACAGTGTCGACGCGTCAGGTCCAGCTTGCGGCGTGAGATAGCGCCGGCAGCCCTGCCTCATGCCCGCGCATACTGACTTGGCGTCAGCCCCGTCACCTTCTTGAAAACACGCGCAAAATAGCGCACATCCTTGTATCCCACCTGATAGGCCACCTCGAACACCAGCAGACGATGCTCGCGCAACAGCCGCTTGGCCTGCTCGATGCGACAGCGCGTATGATAGCTCTGTGGCGATTCTCCCAGCCACCTCCGGAACAAGGCCCGCAAGTGCGATTGGCTGATGCCCACGGCAGCAGCGGCCTGCGCCGCGCTGAAAGGCCGGTCGCAGTTCTCGCGCAGGAACATCATGGCGTTGCGCACAGCCTCCGGATACTCCGATTCGCCCGCCAGATTCGACCGGCCCAGCTCCTCCACGCGTGCCATGAACTCGTAGAAGTACCCCAACGCGCGCAACTCGTAGCCCGGTTCGCGCATGATCAGGCTTTCGCGCATCCCGATCAGAATCGACTCCAAGACCGCATCCCAGCCGACGCTCCGTTTCTGCCAGTGATCCGGACAAAGGGATGTGGGCCACCGCCCCTCCAACGCAAACCAGTGATACTTGACACCACCGCTACTGGTGTAGCTGTAGATCTCGCTAGCCGGCACCATCAGCAGATCCCCGCGCCCCAGCCTGGCCGTGGCACCGCGACACTCGAAAAGTGCCTCGCCATCTTTGTGGTAGAAGAACTGGTAGCGCGGGGTAAATTCGTAGTCCCCCGAAACATACCCTGCCTTGCAATGGTACTCCCCTGCCTGGGCCACAAACATGTCAGGCACCTTTTCCGATGCCGCGCCATAGCCCGTACGCCAATAGTCGTAGCGCAGCAGCCGCACGCCCTCTTTCGTGCCTCCGGCGATGGGACGATAGGTCTCGTGGTCGATCATCATTGTCTCCACATATATCATCGAATCATCCACATCAGTATGCAAGATTATGCAGTATAATGCAAGTACGAGGTAGGGAAGGCAATCCTCTATCCGCGAAACTGTAGCACGCGCGCGGCCAGTAGTCTCGAATTCCATGCCAGAAACCAGCCGATTGAACACGGTCGTACCAGGAGGCGACGAAGCCCTGTAGCCGTTCATTCTGTCCTAACTATGCCAGCCGTGCAGTTTGCCGGCCGGTGCCAGGTTGTGGATCGTGGTGCGAACGTACCACGGATCCGGTGTGGGGGGCTGCCCGGCATGGCAGGACAAAACAGTCGCGGACTCCCCGATGGCCGGCAAGCGGAACCGAATGAAGGGTCAGGTCGCCTCCTTTGACGATATGATTCTCCCGCCCTTTCCGTTCACCAAAGGAGAGTACTGATGAAACGAACGACCTTGCTTCTATCGCTGCTGCTCGCCGCGAGCCTCCTTGTGCTTGTCGCGTGTGCGGCTCCGGCTGCCCCGGCAGCGCCGGCAGCACCGGCCGAAGCGCCGACCGAAGCGCCGGCGGCCACCGAAGCACCGGCCCCCGCGGGTCCCTCCGGCACGCTCGTCCGGGCCATTTCCACCTTCCCCAACTCGCTCGACGTGCCGCAGACCGCCGAGCGCCAGGCATCCACCACAGCCTGGCAGATGTTCGACTCCCTGGTCTGGTTTGACGATGACGGCACCATCGTACCCTCGCTGGCGGAGAGCTGGGAGGTCTCCGAGGACGGCACCGAGTACATCTTCCACCTGCGCAAGGACGTCAAGTTCCACAACGGCGAGCCCTTCAACGCCGATTCGGTGGTCTTCTCCTGGCAACGCGCGGCGCAGGGCAACTTCGAGTACAGCACCCACTGGCAGCGCGCCGATTCCGTCGAAAAAATCGACGACTACACCGTCCGGATCACCACGCCCGAACCCGACGCCCTCTTCCTCAGCATCATGGCCGACAACTGGGCCATGATCCCGCCCGGCTACTTCAACGAAGTCGGCCAGGAGGGCTTCGAGGCCCATCCGGTGGGCACCGGCGCCTTCAAGTTCGTGGAATGGGTCAAGGGCGACCACATCACCATGGAGGCCAACCCCGACTACTGGCGCGGTGCTCCCAAGCTCGAGAAGGTGATCTTCCGCCCCATCCCCGAATCCGCTACCCGCGTGGCGGCCGTCCAGACCGGTGAAGTAGACATCGCCACCCGTCTCAGCGCCGAAGAAGCTGCCACCCTTGAGGGTCTGGAACACGTCCAGGTCATCAGCTACCCCCTCACCCGCATCTTCTACGTGGCCTTCAACAACCTGACCACAGGCGTTGGCCAGCCCACCGAAGACAAACGGGTACGCATTGCCATGAACCTGGCCGTAGACATGGACGCCATCATCGATGCCATCTTCGACGGGCATGCCAAGGCTGCCAACGGCATGGTCGCCAGTGGTGAGTTGGGCTACGACGGCGCGCCGCCTTTCGGCTATGACCCTGAACGCGCCAAAGAACTTCTGGCCGAAGCCGGCTATCCCGACGGCTTCGACATGGGCATGGCCTGCCCCGCCGGCGCCTACACCCACTTCGAAGAGGTGTGCGAGGCCATCGCCGGCTACCTCGGCGACGTGGGCATCAACATCGACCTGCAGATCATGGAATCGGGTCAGTACTGGGATCTGGAAGCCCAGAAGCAACTGCCCCCGCTCTTCGGTGATAGCTGGTCCTCGGCCGTGGGCGAGGCTTATCCCCGTCTGATCGGCTCCCTGGGCGGTATGGACTTCACCTACTCGGCCTGGTACGACGAGAACATCGCCGCCATGCTCGAGAAGATCAAAGTCACCGTCGACCAGCAGAAACGCGCCGAACTCTACCGCGAACTGCAGGCCTACATGCGCGAGGATCCGCCCTTCATCTATCTGTACGAGCCCGTTACCTTCGAGGCCGTCAACACCCGCGTCAAAGGCTATCGCCCTCGCTCGGCCGAGACCTACTTCCTCTTCAACGTCTCCGTCGAAGAGTAGCCCTCACCCCTTACCCCTCTGAGCGGGAGCCGTCTTGTGAGGCGGCTCCCCTCCCTACCTTTTTCATCTCAACCTTCCCCTTCCCTTCGCCCTCCATGCATCGTTATTTCCTCTCTCGTGTCCTGCAATCGGTCCTCTTGCTGCTTGGGGTAGTGGTGTTGGTGTTCTTCATGGTAAGGATAACGGGTGATCCCGCCAGTTTGATGATGCCTCGCAACGCTACCCCCGAACAGATCGAAGCTTTTCGCGAGGCCATGGGCTTCAACCGTCCCCTGATTGTCCAGTTTTGGGACTTCTTCACCCACGCCCTGGTGGGGGATTTCGGCAACTCGCTGCATTTCAAGTCGCCTGCTCTACCCCTGGTCATCGAGCGGCTACCTGCCACCCTGGAGCTGGCCACCGCGGCAATGCTCATGGCCATTCTCATCGGTGTACCGCTGGGGCTGCTGGGCGGCTTCAGTCCCGGCAGCGTGCTCGATTCCCTGGCGCGGCTGGTGGGGCTGCTGGGACAGAGCATCCCCAACTTCTGGCTGGCGCTGATCATGATCCTGGTGTTCGCGGTACGGTTGGGCTGGTTTCCCTCCTTCGGTCGCGATGAGTGGAAATCGGTGGTCTTGCCGGCCTTCGCGCTGGGATTGGCCACCATGGGACAGATCGTGCGCCTCACGCGTTCCTCCACCCTCGAGATCCGCTCCGAAGACTTTATCCGTACAGCCCACAGCAAGGGCCTGCTGCCCCGGACTATCTACACCAAACACGTCCTGCGCAACGTGGCCATCCCCCTGGTCAGCATCATCGGCGTCCAGTTTGGCTACATGTTGGGCGGCTCCATCTACATCGAATTCATCTTCGCCTGGCCGGGCATCGGGCAACTCCTGGAACAGGCCATCGGCTGGCGGGACTTCCCCATGGTTCAGGCCATTGCCGTCTTCACCAGCGTCGCCGTCCTGGCACTCAACCTGCTCACCGACGCCGCCTACATGATCATCGACCCCAGAATACGTTATGGCATTCGAGAGTAGACCTTTCGAGCACGACGTCGACACCCTGCTCGATATCGAAAAGACCCCCCTGCAGCGACTGGCCTACTACGGGCGCTTCCTCTGGCGCGATCGCGGCGGCATGATCGGGATGTTCATATTCCTCACCGTGGTGGTTGCTGCGCTCTTCTCGCCCCAGCTTTCGCCCTACGATCCCCTGGACCAGCGGCTGCGCGATAGCAAGCTGCCGCCGGCCTGGGCCGCCGACGGCACCTGGGATCATCCTTTGGGCACCGACAATCTGGGCCGCGACATCCTCAGCCGCATCATCTACGGCAGCCGCGTCTCCCTCACCGTGGGCTTCTTCGGCGTGCTCATCGCCGCCACCCTGGGCATGCTGATCGGCTCCATCGCCGGCTACATAGGTGGCCGCGTCGATTCGGCCATCATGTCCATCATCAATCTTATCCTCTCACTGCCCTACCTGCTCTTCGTAGTCTTCATCGCGGCCATCCTGGGCCGTAGCCTGCTCAACGTCATCCTCATCTTCGGCATCACCGACTCTCCCATCTTCGCCCGTGTCACCCGCGGGGAAGTGCTGCGCATCCGCCGCTCCGGCTATGTCGAATCCGCCATCAGTGCCGGTGCCCGCTGGCCTCACATCATCGTCGATCACATTATTCCCAACCTCATCGGTCCCCTTATCACCCTGGCCACCTTCGAAATGTCTGCCATGATCTTCTACGAAGCCGGTTTGGGTTTTCTGGGCCTGAGCGTGCCCCCCTCGGTGCCGAGTTGGGGTAACATGCTTGCCAACGGCCGCAAGTACCTCACCAACGCGCCCTGGATTGCCGCCGCACCCGGTCTCGCCATCATGTACACCTCTCTGGGCATGAACCTGTTGGGCGACTGGCTGCGGGATGTCCTCGACCCTCGCCTGCGCCGGGCACGGAGATGAACGCATGGACACCATCCTCCAGGTGCGTGATCTCGTCACCAAGTTCTACACTCTGGACGGTGTGGTCCATGCCGTCAACGGCGTCAGCTTCGACCTGCAGCAGGGCGAGACCCTGGCCATTGTGGGGGAGAGTGGCTGCGGCAAGAGCGTTACCGTCCTCTCCCTGCTGGGCCTGATCCCCTCCCCGCCCGGTCGCGTCGAGCAGGGCTCGGCTCTTTTCCGCACACCCTTTGGCCAACAGGACTTGCTCAAACTCAGCCGCGAAGAGCTGCGCGAGATACGGGGTGGGCAGATCGGATTCGTCTTCCAGGATCCCATCTCCACCCTCAACCCCATCCTCACCGTAGGCGAACAGATCAAAGAAACCCTAACCCGGCATCTCAACCTCTCGCAGGAAGAAGCCAGAGAGCGGGCCATCCGGCTTCTGGCCGATGTGGGCATCCCCGACCCGGAACTGCGCTACAAATCCTATCCCTTCCAACTCTCCGGTGGCATGCGCCAGCGCGTCGTCATCGCCATAGCCATCGCCTGCAATCCGCAGATCGTCATCGCCGACGAACCGACTACAGCCCTGGATGTCACCGTGCAGGCCCAGATCATCGACCTCTTCCAACGGCTGCGCAGCGCTATGGGCATGACCCTTATCTGGATCACCCATGATCTGGGCGTTGTGGCCGGGCTTGCCGATCGGGTCATGGTCATGTATGGAGGACGGGTCGTGGAACTCGCAGCCGTGGAAGAACTCTACCAGAACCCCCAGCATCCCTATACCCGTGGCCTGCTCGACGCCCTTCCCCGCCTCGACAGTCGTGAAACCAGGCGCCTGGTCAGCATCCAGGGCGCCCCACCCGACCTGCGCCTGCCACTCCGCCACTGCCCCTTTGCCTGGCGCTGCAACTACGCCTACGATCACTGCTGGCAGGAGATCCCCGAACTCGTGGCCACCGCGCCCGACCATCAGGTGGCGTGTTTCTACGATCTGAACAAAGGAGCCCCGCGCCATGGCTGAACAAGAGGAAATCCTCCGGGTGGTCGATCTGAAAAAATACTTCCCCATCTATGGAGGCCTTTTCGGCCGCAAGGTGGGGGATGTTAAAGCCGTTGACGGCATCAGCTTCAGCATCCGCCGGGGCGAGACCCTGGGCCTGGTGGGCGAGAGCGGTTGCGGCAAATCCACCGCGGGGCGTACCATCATCCAGCTCTACCGCCCGACCGGGGGCCATGTCTACTTCGAAGGCGTTGATCTCACAACCCTGAAGGGTGAGGCACTGCGCCGCCTGCGGCCGCGCATGCAGATGATCTTCCAGGATCCCTACGCATCCCTGAATCCCCGCCACTCGGTCGCCAAGATCGTGAGCGAGCCCATACGGTTGCACCGCCGCGTCAGCAGCCGCGAACTGAAAGAACGCGTGGCTGAACTCCTGGAGCTGGTAGGCATGAACCCCGCCTACATGCGCCGCTTCCCCCACGAATTCTCGGGCGGCCAGCGCCAGCGCATCGGTATCGCCCGTGCCCTTTCGGTCAACCCCAGCTTCATTGTCTGCGACGAGCCCATCTCCGCCCTGGATGTCTCTATTCAGGCTCAGGTCGTCAACCTCCTGCAGGACCTGCAAGAGCGGCTCAACCTCACCTACCTCTTCATCGCCCACGACCTGAGCATGGTCAAACACATCTCCCATCGCATTGCAGTGATGTACCTGGGCAAAATCATGGAGCTGAGCGACCGCAACACCATCTTTGACGATCCACTCCATCCCTATACCCAGGCCCTCACTTCGGCCGTCCCCCTGCCCGATCCCATCGCCGAACGCCGGCGCCAGCGTTTCATCCTCATCGGCGATCCTCCGAGTCCCGCACACCCTCCGCCGGGTTGCGTCTTCCATACCCGTTGCCCCCTCGCCACCGATGAGTGTCGTACCCTCGAACCACCCCTACGCGAGGTCCTTCCCGACCATTTCGTCGCCTGCCATCTGGCCGACACTCGCGGTGGCAGCAAGATCGACGGCTGAACCTCTTCCCTAAGGTACCACGCATGATGCGGACTCACAGCCATCGCGACACTACAGCCGGCGCTACCTGGTACGCCGGCGATTTTCATGCCCACACGACTGCCTCGGACGGCCGCCACACCCCCGCCGAGCTGGCACGGTTGGCCCAGGCCGCCGGTCTCGACTTCCTCTCCATCACCGATCACAACACCCTGGCAGGATTCGACGCCCTGGGCGAGCCCCTCCCCCTGCCCATCGTGCGCGGCATCGAAGTCACCCTTGCCGGCGGCCATTTCAACATCCTGGGCATCGAAGGTGTGCCCCCCTGGCTCGCTTCGCTGCAACAGCAGCGAGTCAGGACCACGGGCAGCGGACAGCGCGAGAGCGAACGCCCGACCCTCAGCGAGATCATGAAATCCTCTCGTGCTTCCGGCTGGCTGGTCTCCATCAATCACCCCCTCCTGGTTCCCTGGGCATGGGAGCATCTCGAACTCCCCCTGGACCAGATCGATTGCCTGGAGATCTGGAACGACCCCACCTGGCCCGACAACGCCACCGCCAATCCCGCCACCGTGGACATGTGGTCGCGCTGGCTCAATGCGGGTCATCGCATCGTCGCCCTCGGCGGCAGCGACTATCACTACACCATAACCGAGCAGGGCCCTTACCACCCCGCCATCGACCTGCCCCGAACATGGGTCCTGGCCGAACGGCTCTCCGCCGGCGCCATCCTCGAAGGCGTTCGTCACGGCCGTGTCTATGTCAGCATGGAACCCGGCATTGCCTTCCAGGCTCACCTGGGCGACCACACCTACACCATTGGTGACGACATGGGTCGGGCCCGCGGACGGGTCACGTTCCAGGCCGATGTCCGCAGCGGATGCGCAGAGATCGAAATCGTCATCATCCGGGATGGGCAACCGCTGTGCCGGCAGCTTTCCGGCCGGGGCGAAAGCCGACTCTCTTGCCACGACGAGTTGGACGGCAGCCGGGCCTGGTATCGCTGCGATGTGCGCGATGGCAACGGAACCATCCTCGCCGTCACCAATCCCATCTTTGCCGGCGCCTGGCCCCCGCCGGCCACCCACACCTTTCGCGACTTCCTCCCGGGCACAGGATCTGACTGAGTATGGCGAGACTGGATATTAACGGTACTATGGTCGATACCGACCTGGTCATCTTCGACAAAGACGGCACCCTCATCGATTTCGAGTACTACTGGGGGCAGAGGATGCGTCTTTGCGGCCAGCAGCTGCTGGCCCGCATCCGGGGAGACGAAAGCCTGCGCCGCCATCTCTTTGCCAGCCTGGGCTACGACCCCGACACGGGCACCACCGATCCCAATGGACCGCTGGCCACCGCCACCATGACCAAGATCTACACCATCGCCACGGTGGTACTCTACCAGCACGGCTTCGCCTGGGATCAGGCAGAAGAACTGGTGCGCGACACATTCATTGCCTGCGCCGGCGCGGCCCCGACCTGTGACCTGCTACGAGAGCTGGGCCAGGTGCGGCCCCTGTTCGAACGCATCGTACAGGCCAAGGCCCGCGTGGCCGTCATCACCAGCGACGATCATCGCACCACCAGCGAGACCATGGCCCTCATCGGCGTGGACTCATTGGTGAGTGCGCTGGCCGCCGGCGATGATGGGTTCGCCATGAAGCCTGCGCCCGACGCGTTTTTCTACATCTGCGAGCGGCTGGACGTGCCGCCGGCGCGAGCCATCATGGTGGGCGATACGGTGGCCGACCTGCGCATGGCACAACTGGCTGGCGCGGGCACCAGAGTCGGAGTGCTCAGCGGCGTGTGCAAGGCCGAGGATCTGGAACCCTACGCGGATGTAATCATCCCCAGCATCGACGCCATCCGCATCCTCTGAGTCCGCCTCAGTCGATGCGCACCCCTTGCCGGCACAGGGCTCTCTGCACGCGGGCAACGTCCACCTGGCTGCTGGCCACACCCTGTTTGAGCGACACGGCCGCGGCCACACCCGCGCCCTGACCCGTTACCGTGCAGGCCATCATGCTGCGCAGAGCGGCATGCGAGATCTTGTCCCCCGCCACGCAGCGTCCCGCCACCAACAGGTTCTCCACCCTCTGCGGCACCAGGATGCCATAAGGCACCTGAAAATACCGGCCTGTTGTGGGCAGGATGACCACGCCGTAGCCGTCGATGAATTCGGGGAAAATGCCGATGGCGTCGTCGAAGCGGGCCTGGTTGCGCACATCCCGCTCGGTGATGTTGTAACGGCCGATGATCTTGCGCGTGTCCCGCACGCCCACACGCATGCCGAAGTTGCGCAGCCGCGCCTTCTCCCAGCCGGGCGCATAACGGCGCATCGCCTCGATGGCCAGCATCACCAGCCGCCGGCCTTCCATCTCCGCCCGCGTCAGGTCCCGCACGTCTGTGGCGTCGTAGCCCAGCATGTACACAAGATTCAGCCCCGTGGCCTCGCCCGTCTCTTTCAGCGAGCTCCAGGTCCCGGAAATGCTGGTCATCTCCCTGGGGATGAGCCCGTCGGCACGGGCACGGTCGAAGATCTCGCCCAGATAGGGGCTGAAGATCTCCTTTTCCTTGCCGGAGCTTTGCGCGCTCCAGTCTTTGTGCCAGTCCGCGATGGTGGTGGGGTGCTCGCGTACATAGGCCAGGAATTGTTCTCGATCCACCCCCGAACAGGAGAACACCACCGTCACCCCCATCATCTCCTCGCGCGGGGTTTTGCGATAGGATGCCCCGGCACGCACGGCGATGTCGGCATCACCGGTGGCATCGATCACCCGTCTGGCCAGGATCGCCTGCCGTCCCGACTTGCTCTCGATGACGATCCCCCGGATGGCATTGCCTTCCATGACCACATCCACGGCCAGCGCGTGCAACAGCGGTTCGACGCCGGCTTCCTGCACCATCTCATCGGCCACCACCTTGAACACCTCTGCATCCAGCAGATCGCTGTTGCCCTGCGGAAAGGGTGTTGTGCCGCCCATCGCCTTGGTCCGCTGCTCGAATTCGATGCCTATTCCCTCCACATCTACCGTATCCCTGTAGCGGTACCAGGCAATACTCTCGACCCCCACCTGGGTGATGGTGCCGCCGAAACACCCGAAGCGCTCCACCAGCATGGTGTCGACGCCCTCGCGGGCCGCGGCGATGGCCGCAGCAAGCCCACCGGGGCCGCTGCCCACCACCAGGACATCGGTCTCGGCCAGCACAGGCACCTTGCGTGCTGTTTCGACTATCTGCTTCATGGTTGACTCCGCCAAGTAGGTGAGCTTACGACCGGCGCCATGTTCCTGGGCAATACCGGTCTCGAATTCTACCACAGGCCGGTCGGTTGAATCACGACCCGCGCCGGGAGCGTTTCAAAATAGGGGCAGCCGGTGCGCTAGGCTGGTAAGGGTCCCCCCTGCAAGGGAGGCGCGGGAGCGCCCCCGCATCCGCGGCCCTGGTCTCCCAGACCGCCGGCCGGGGTTTCAGCTTCTCGGGCCGGGTTGGACGGAACAGAAGGGCTGAGAGCGTCGTGCACAGGCGGTGCCGGGGCGGTAGTGGCAAGGACATCTCGGCACCGTGCGCGTCGCCCCTACACGCGGTCCTGCCTCTCTACCTAAACCTTAGTCTCTCGCCCTATATCCATGCCGTCTCTCGTGCCTATCATTTGGGAGCATCCCCTGAGAGGAGCGATTCGCCTGCGGGCAGGCTTCCCGCGAAACAGGCCGCGTCCCCACCCAACCGGACAACCCTCCGTCACTTCGGCCTACGGCGCCGGACTGCAATCCCTGCCGGCGATTGGTCAACTGCTTTCCCTTGCTGGTATAATCGCTGCATCAGTTTCGCCGCAGAGACCTTCCATCATGCAGCTTGCACGAGTCATCGGCACCCTCGTTGCCACCCAAAAATACACCGGTCTGGAAGGTGTGAAATTCCTGGTGGTGCAGCCCCTGGATCGGCATCAGAATCCGGTGGGCGAGCCGCAGATCGCGGCCGATGCTACGGCCCAGGCCGGACCCGGCGAGCTGGTATTCACCATCGGTAGCCGCGAGGCAGCCCTCGCCCTGCCGCAGACCTTTGTCCCCGTGGATCTGGCCATCGTCGGTATCGTCGACGATGTGCAGTCGGTGGAGTGACTCATGTACTTTGGACGCGTCGTCGGCACCATTGTGGCCACCATCAAACATCCTGCCTATCAGGGCTATAAGTTGCTGACCGTGGCGCGAGAGACGCTCGACGGTCACCTGGATGACAAGTATGACATCGCCCTGGATACCGTGCAGGCCGGGGTGGGCGATCGCGTGTTAGTCATGGATGAGGGGAACGGCGCCCGGCAGGTCCTCAACATGGAGCCCTGGGGTCCGGTACGCGCGGTCGTGGTGGGCATCGTGGATGAAGTGGAGACGGGCGCATGAGTCTCATGCGGCATAGCGGCGAGTCGGCGGCAGCACAGCCCCGGCGGCGATCCGAGCAGGAATGGCGGCAGGAGATCATCCAGGTATGCCGCCTGATGTGGGAAAAGAATCTGGTAGCCGCAACCGACGGTAATGTGAGCGTGCGGCTGGGCCCCGATCGTTTTCTGGTCACACCCAGCGGCTTTTCCAAAGGCTTTCTGCAGCCGGACCAACTGTTGGTCATCGACTGGGACGTGAACCCCGTCGGACCGCGCTATGGGCCGGCACGACATCTGCGGCCTTCGAGCGAGATGCTGTTGCATCTAGAAGCCTACCACCGCCGTCCGGATATCGTCAGCGTAGTGCATGCCCATCCCCCCATGGCCGTGGCCCTCTCAATCGCGGGGATCTCACTGGCGCGCTGTGTCCTGCCCGAAGTGGTGATGAGCTTCGGGCTGATCCCTACGACGGAATATGCCACGCCCTCCTCCATCGAGGGGGCCCAGGTCATTGCCGGGCTGATCGAATCCTATGATGCTCTGATCCTGCAGCGGCACGGCAGCGTGACCGTGGGCAAGAGCGCCTGGGACGCCTATCTGAAGCTGGAGAAACTGGAGCACACGGCCCTCATCACCAAGGCCCTGGTCGAATTGGGCAGCGACCCGCCCATGCCGCCGGAAGAGGCGGCCAAGATCGTCGAATGGCGCAGGCAACGCGGCTTGATGCGAGGAAGCCAGGAGAAAGACCTTTGCGATGTTTGCGGTGTCTGCCATCTGGCAGGCTGATCGCCGTCCTCATCTTCCCATCCTCTCTCACTCATCCCACCACACAAGAACCATGATACGACTCGCAACCCGAATGTCCCGCCTGGGGACCGAAACCGCATTTGAGGTGCTGGCCAAAGCCAAGGCGCTGGAAGCCCAGGGCCGGCAGATTATCCACCTGGAAATCGG